>VBDL01000808.1 GCA_005884255.1 Betaproteobacteria bacterium
AGGCTGCCCAGCTGCGGGCCGAACAGCCCGCCGGTGCCGGTATCGACCATCACCATCTTGTCGCCGGTGTTGATGAGGTACGCGTTCACCGACAGCGGCACCGGCTCCTTCTCGAACGAGCGGCCCAGCAGCTTGGTCACCTGCGCCGGCGTCGTGTTGGTCAGCAACTTGGTCGGTTGCAGGTCGATGGCGCCATCGAACAGCGCGGTGACCTCGAAGTCGCCGAGCATCATGCGGTAGTAGCCCGGCGCCTGCGTCTTCACCAGCGGCCCACCCGCGTGGGCGGACGCGATCATCAGCGCGGCGAGCGCGCCGCGCAGCCAATGCTTCAAAGCCATGGAGTCCTCCTGTGGTTAGGAGGCGGATGCTACAAACAATCCGGTCCCAACACCGCTTGCAGGACTACTTGATCGTCTCCGTTGCGCTCGCGATAGCGCAGCCACCACACCGCGGCCTTCCTGATCGCCCACGCGTGCGGCGCGCCGCACAGCAGCTGAGCGGCCACCAGGCCCAGCGTCGGCTGGTGGCCGATCACCAGCACCGGCTCGCGCGACTCGGGCCAGCGCGCCGCGCCGAGCACGGCCTCGACGGAGGCGTCCGGCACCAGCGCCTCGACCGTCTTGAAGCGCCGCTCCAGCGTCTGCGCCGTCTGCTGCGCGCGCTTGGCGGGACTGACGATCACCCGCGTGCTTGCCGGCAGATGGTGGTTGAGCCACTGCGCCATGCGCTGCGCCTGCCGCTCGCCCTTGGGCGTCAACGCGCGTTCGAGATCGTTCTCGATCTCGCGCATCTCGAAGGCTTCGGCGTGGCGCCAGAGGATCAAGTCCATCTCAAGCTCCGAAGCGCTCCATCAAGGCTTGCTGAGCGCTCGGGCCGTCCTGGCCGATGCGTGTGTAGCGGCCATCAGGCCCGAGCTGCCAGGCATCGCGGCCGTCGTGCAGGTAGGGCACCAGGCATTCGTCGATCACGCGCTGGCGCAGCGCCGCGTCGCGCACCGGCCAGGCGATCTCGATGCGGCGGAACATGTTGCGGCTCATCCAATCGGCGCTGGACAAGTACAGCGCCTCGTCGTCATCGCCCGCGCCCCAGCGGAAGTACATCACGCGCGAGTGCTCGAGAAAGCGGCCGATCACCGAGCGCACGAGGATGCGCTCGGTGAGCCCCGGCACACCCGGCGGCAGCATGCAGGCACCACGCACGATGAGATCGATGTCGGTGCCGGCCTGCGCTGCGGCGACCAGCGCATCGATCAGCGCCGGGTCGGTCAACGCATTGAGCTAGGCTGCGGTGCATCGCGAACGGCGCGTTGAGCAGCAGGCGCGGTGGCTTCATCTTGGTCAGACTCGCGAGCTGCTGGAACACCATGTCGGCATCAGACGTGAGCTCGGGGTCGGCGGTGAGGTAGCCGATGTCGGTGTACAGCCGCGCGGTCTTCGGGTTGTAGTTGCCGGTCGACAGATGCGCGTAGCGGCGCAGCACGACGCCACGGGGCCCTTCCTCGCGCCGCGTGACGAGCAGCAGCTTGGCATGCGTCTTCAGCCCGACGATGCCGTAGACCACCTGCGCGCCGACCTTCTCCAGCGCCTCGGCCCAGTTGATGTTGGCCTCCTCGTCGAAGCGGGCCTTCAGCTCGACGACGGCCATCACCTCCTTGCCGCGGCGCGCGGCTTCGAGCAGCAGGTCCATCAGCACCGACTGCGCGCCGGTGCGGTAGATCGTCTGCTTGATGGCCAGCACCTGCGGGTCTTCCACCGCCTCGCGCAGGAACTGCACCACCGGGTCAAAGCTCTCGAACGGGTGATGCAGCAGCACATCGCCGCCACGCAGCCGCTCGAACATCGACTCGCCGCGCGGCAAGCGGCCGACCGGCCACGAGGGCTCGTAGGCTTCGAAGCGCAACGACGGCGCGATGGCCTGGTCGATCAGCTCGTTCAGCCGCACCAGGTTCACCGGGCCGTTGACGCGGTACAGCGCGGCTTCCGGCAGCGCGAACTGCTCGAGCAGGAAGCGCCACAGCTCCTCGGGGCAGGTGCTCACGACCTCCAGCCGAATGGCCTGGCCGAAGTGCCGCGTGGTCAGCCCCGAGCGCAGCGCCTGGCGCAGGTTGGTGACGTCGTCCTCCTCGATTTCGAGGTCGGAATCGCGGGTGACGCGGAACTGCGAGAAGGCCTCCACCGTGCGCCCGGGGAACAGCTCCTCCAGGTGCGCGCGGATCACGCTGGTCAGCAGCACAAAGCCTTGGGTGCGCGCGCCCACCAGCTCGTCGGGCAGGCGGATCACGCGCGGCAGCACGCGCGGCACCTTGACGATGGCGATCGCGTTGTCGCGGCCGAAGGCGTCATGGCCGGTCAGCTTGACGATGAAGTTCAGCGACTTGTTGGCCACCTGCGGGAACGGGTGGGCCGGGTCGAGCCCCACCGGCACCAGCAGCGGCCGCACCTGGCGGTGGAAGAACTGCGCGACCCAGCGGCGCTGCGCCTCGTCGCGGTCGGCGTGGTTGAGGATGACGATGCCGTGCTTCTTCAGC
>VBDL01000101.1:0-14161 GCA_005884255.1 Betaproteobacteria bacterium
GCTCGTCAAGCGGCGCCAGGTCATCACCGTGCACGATGCGTCGGTGGTGCGCGTGCCGCAGGCGTTCCGCTTCAGCTTCCGCCTGTGGTACCGGCTGCTGGTCGGCGTGATCGCGCGGCGCGCGCCGCTGACGATGGCGGTGTCGCAGTTCTCTGCCGCCGAGGCCGAGAGCTGCTTCGGCGCGCCGCGCGAGCGGCTGCGCATCGGCACCGAAGGCTGGCAGCACCTCGCACGCATCGACAGCGACGCCAGCGTGATCGAGCGCCACGGCCTGCGCGGCGTGCCGTTCGCGCTGGCGGTGAGCAGCCCCACGCCGAACAAGAACTTCGCGGCCATCGCGCAGGCGCTGCAGATGATGGGCGACCAAGCGCCGCGCTGCGTGGTGGTCGGCGCGGCCGATGGCGGCATCTTCCGCGACGCGCCGATCGCTCACGAGCGGATCGTGCGCGTCGGCTACGTCAGCGACGAAGAGCTGAAGGCGCTGTACGAGCACGCGAGCTGCTTCGTCTTCCCGTCGTTCTACGAGGGCTTCGGCATTCCGGCGCTGGAGGCGATGGCCTGCGGTTGCCCGGTGATAGCGTCCACCGCGCCGGCGCTGCGCGAGGTGTGCGCCGGCGCCGCGCTGTACTTCGACCCGGCGCAGCCGGCCGAGCTCGCGCAATGCCTGCGCACGGTGTTCGCCGATGCGCAGTTGCGTACGCGCATGAGCCGCTCGGGCCACGTGCGCGCACAGGTGCATTCGTGCTCGCCGGTCTGCGCGGGCCGAGGGCGCCGGGTGACCGGCTGCGTTCATGTCCCCCGGCGGCCTGATCCCGCGCCGCTGTCTGCGCAAGGGGGCCACTGAGTGTCCCGCATGCCCAGCACCTCGTTGCTCATCGCCGCACCGCCGGTGCCGCCGGCCGCGCCGTCCACCGGTCGCGCGCTGGCCTTCGTCTATGCGGGCTATTTGTTCCGCTACGTCTACCTGCTGATCCTCATCCCGTTCTACGGCCGCGTGCTCGGCGCGCAGGAGTATGGCCGCGTGCTGGCGGCGATGTCGCTGTACCAGATGGTGTGGATGCTCACCGAGTACGGCTTTCCGCTGGCCGGTGCGCGCGACATTGCGGCGGCCGGCAATGACACGCGCCGCGTCGGTGCGCTGTATGCGCAGCAGATGAACGCGCGCTGGCTGATGGCGGTGCCGGGGCTGCTGCTCGGTGTGGTGGGCACGCTGGCTTCGCCGCTGTTGCGCGAGACGCCGCTGTTCGGCCTGCTGGCCACCGCCAACGGCCTGATGGCGGCCTTCAACCTCGGCTGGTTCTACCAGGGGCGGCTGCGCTTCGGCACCTCGGTGGTGTTCGAGCTGATCGGCTTCGCGATCAACCTGCCGCTGATCCTGCTGTCGGTGCACGGGCCCGGCGACGGCGCGCGCGTGCTCGGTGCGTTGCTCGCGTCGACCATCATCTGCACGCTAGCCGCACATGCGTATGCGCTGCGTGGCATCGAGCGCGTGCGCGCCGGCTGGCGCGAGTCGCTCGCGCTGGTGCGCTCGTCGACCGCGCTGTTCGCCCACAAGGGCGTGACGCTGATGATGGCCAGCTCGTCGACGTATCTGCTGAGCCTGTTCGCGCCGGCCGCGCAGGTCGGCTGGTATGGCGCCGCCGAGCGGCTGGCGGCCGTGGGCCTGAGCCTGATGCAACCGGCCAACCACGTGCTGGTGGGCACGGTGGCGTCGCGCATCGGCGCGCGCGAGACGCGCTCGCAGGCCTATTCGCTGATGCGCGTGAGCCTGCTGCTGATGACGGCCTTCGGCGTGCTGCTGCTGGCCGGCACCTGGCTGCTCGCGCGGCCGATGGTGCCGCTGATCCTCGGGCCCGAGTTCATGCCGACGGTGCCGATGCTCTATGTGCTGGCGCTGACCTTTCCGCTCGCCGCCTTCGGCCAGGTGACGAGCACCTATGTGCTGATTCCGCTGCGCCGCGACACGCTGGTCTCGCTGAGCAGCCTGTTCGGCGCGCTGGCCACGCTGGTGGCAATCCTCGTGCTCGCGCCGCTGGCGGGCGGACTGGGTGTGGCGTGGGCGCGCTGCGCCGGCAGCGTGCTGCTGGCCGCGGTGCTGCTGGCGATTCTCGTGAAACAAGGTTTGCTGCAAAGGATCTTCCGATGAACATCGTGGTGGGCATCGCGACCGCCGGCCGGCGCGAACAGCTGTGGCGCACCTTCGGCGAGCTGGCGCGGCAGAAGCGTGCGCCGGCGCGCGTGGTGGTCTGCCCCGCAGCGCTCGACGACTACGACCCGGCCTGCGGCGCGCTGCTCGCGTGCCCGGTGCACGTGGTGCACGGGCCGCGCGGCCTCACCGCGCAGCGCAACCTGATCCTCGCGGCGAGCAGCGATGCCGACGTGCTGGTGTTCTTCGACGACGACTACTACCCGGAGCCCGACTACCTCGACGAGGTGTCGCGCCTCTTCGATGCCCGACGCGACGTGGTGGTGGCCACCAACCGCCCGTTGCTCGATGGCGCGGTCGGCCCCGGGCTCTCGCACGACGAGGCGCTGCAGGCGCTGGAACTCGCGGCATCTCTGCGGCCGGCGGGCGCGGTGCTGCCCACCTACGGCGGCTATGGCTGCAACATGGCGCTGCGCATGGCGCCTGTGCTGCACCACGGCGTGCGCTTCGACGAGAACCTGCCGCTCTATGGCTGGCTGGAGGACATCGATTTCAGCCGCCGGCTCGCGGCGCATGGCCGCATCGTCAAGTACACCGCGCTGCGCGGTGTGCATCTGGGCAGCAAGCGCGGCCGCACCTCGGGGTTGAAGCTGGGCTACTCGCAGATCGCCAACCCGGTGTACATGCTGCGCAAGGGCAGTCTCTCCTTCGGCTATGCGCTGAAGCACCTGCTGCGCAACGTGGCGAAAAACGCCGCGCGTGCGCTGTGGCCCGAACCCTGGGTCGACCGCCGCGGGCGGCTCAAAGGCAACTGCCTGGCCATGCTCGATCTGGCGCGAGGCCGCATCGCACCCGGACGCATCCGTCACTTGAAATGAAAGCCATCTGTCTCGTCGGTGATTTCTACAACCTCGGCGATGCGTTCCTCGCCGAGACGCAGGCGCTGCACCTCGCCGCGCGCGGCGGCGGTGTGCAGGTGACGCTCGCGCCGTACCAGGCGCCGCCCGAGGGCATGGCGTCGCACTTCGATCGCCTGCGCCTGCGCGTGCTGCCGATGCGTGCGCGGCCCTTGGCCTTTCTCGTGGCCTGTGCGCGCGCCGACCTGTTCATCGGCGGCGGACACGCGGTGCGCGATGCGATCTCCACCGGCTGGCTGCTGCTCGCGCTGCTGGGCGCATGGCTCGCACGCATCGGCGGCCATCGCGTCGCGCTGGTGGGCGCCGGCGTGAGCCCGGTGCATGGCACGCACAAGCGCGTGCTGTGGCGCGCGCTGCTGCGCCGCTGCGGCAGCCTGTGCGTGCGCGACGCGGCATCGGCCGACGCGCTGCTCGGCCTCGCGCCGGAACTGAAGCCGCGCCTGCGCCTCGGCACCGACGTGGCCTTTCTCGCGCTGCCGCCGCCGAATGCCGCGGCGGCGCGCCGCGTGGTCATCGTCTCGCCGGCCATCGACCCGGGCGAGGCGCGCGATGTCGACGCGCCGCGCATCGTGCGCCTGCTCGATGCGCTGCACCGCCATGGCTGGCTCGACGAGGCGCGCTTCGTCGCGCACGACATCCGCGCCGAGTTCGACGGCGACTACTGCGTGCGCCTGGCCGAGCACGTGTGGAACGAGCTCAAGCTGCCGGCGCGCGTGGCCAACAGCGCGATCGGCTCGCGGCTGATCGACAACTACCGCGAGGCCGCGCTGATCGTCACCGGCCGCCTGCACGGCCTGATCGCCGGTGCGTTGCTGCGCAAGCCGGTGCTCTACACCGGCGAGGCGGCGCGCAAGCTGCAGCCCTTCGGCGAGCGCTTCGGCTTCCCTTGCGCGCGACTCGATGCCGATGATTGGCCTGCCGAAGTGCAACGCCTGCTCGCGCAGCTGCAGCGCATCGACGCCGCCGCCACCGAGACGATGCTGGAGCACCTGCGCCGCGAGGCCAGTGTGAATTTCGAATGAGTGATGAGCGGATACGCCTGCAGTTGCTCGACGTCGCGCGCTTCGCCGCCGCGCTGGCGGTGCTCGGCTTCCACTACCTCTTCAACGGCATCGCCAACGGCAAGGTGGCATCGATCAACCATGTGCCCGGCCTCGTCGACGTGGCGCGCTACGGCTACCTCGGCGTGGATTTGTTCTTCATCGTCAGCGGCTACGTGATCCTGCGCTCGGTGCGCGGCAAGACGGCGCAGGCCTTCGCGCTGTCGCGCGCGCAGCGCCTGTATCCGGCCTTCTGGGTCGCGGTGCTCGTGACCAGCGCCTTCGCCGCCGTGTGGGGAGGCGCGCGCATGGGCGTCAGCGCGCCGCAGCTGCTCGCCAACCTGACGATGGCCGCGCCGCTGTTCAGGCAGGACTGGGTCGACGGCGTGTACTGGACGCTGGCCTACGAGCTGCGCTTCTATGCCGCGGTGTGGCTGCTGCTGTGGCTGCGCCCGGCGGCGCGGCTGGAGCGCTGGGCACTCGGGTGGATCGGCGTGCTGATGCTGGCGCACCTGCTCGGGTGGCAGCGCTGGCCCTTGCTCGGCGGCTACTACGTGTTCTTCGCGGCGGGTTGCTTGCTCGCGGTGGCGGGCGAGCGGCCGCTGCGCTGGTGGGCGCTGCCGATGCTCACGGCGCTGGCGTTGTGCATCGACGTCGCGATGCAGGAGGCGCACGAGAAGACGCTGGCCACCGGCGTGGCGTTCTCGCCGGTCGTCGCCGCCGTGTTCGTGGCGCTGTGCTTCGCCTTCTTCGCGCTGCTGAACACGCGGCGCGGTGGTGCGCTGCGCGTGCCCGGCGCACGGCTGATGGGGGGCTTGAGCTATCCGCTGTACCTCGTGCACGCGCACATCGGCTACATGCTGCTGTCCCGGTTTGCCGACGAGCAGCACAAGGCGCTGGCCTATGCGCTGGTGATCGCCGTCGTGCTCGGCATCGCGGCGGCGATCCATCTCGGCATCGAGCGAGCGCTGGCGGCGCGCTGGCGTGCATTGTTCAGCGCCACCCTCGGCGCAGCCTGGGGGGCTCGCCATGCATGACGCGACCCGCATCGATGCCGTCGACGGCCTGCGCGCGCTGGCGATGAGCCTGGTCATTGCGCAGCACTGCGGGCTCATGCCTTGCGGCTGGATCGGCGTGTGGCTGTTCTACGTGATCTCGGGCTACGTGATCACGCGCGGCTTTCTCGGCGAGCGCGACGCGGACTCGAGCACCGGCGAGCGTTATCGCAGCTTCCTGTGGCGGCGCGCGCTGCGCATCGTGCCGGTGTATCTGCTGTACCTCGGCCTCAACGTGCTCATCCTGTGGCCGCGGCCGGAGCACGCGGCCGCGTGGCGCGAGCTGCCGTCGCTGCTCGGCTTCGTCTTCAACTGGCAGATGATCTTCGCCGGCAGCGCGTGGGGACCGTTCGGCCACCTGTGGACCTTGAGCATCGAGCAGCAGTTCTACCTCGTGTTCCCGCTGCTCGTGCTGCTGCTGCCCGCGCGCATGCAGTGGCGCGCGACAGTGGCGCTGGTGCTCGCGGGCCCGTTGCTGCGCTGGGCCTGGTCGAGCGCGTTGCCGTTCGACGATGCCGGCCAGCGCGCGTTCGCGGTGTATGCGGCGTCGTTCTGCCATGCCGACGCCTTCCTGCTCGGCTCGCTGATCGCGCGCAGTGGCGCGCGGCTGCCGGCAGCCCCGCGGTTGTGGGTTCCCGCGCTCGGCGCGGCGGCGCTTTACGTCGGCAGCTACATGCTGGTCAATCGCAACCTCGGCGCGCAAGGCATCGATGTGCTGCGCAACGTCGTCTCCGGCGTGCTGACGGGCCAGGGCCGCGAGGTCTTGGTCTATGTCGCCGTCGATCTGCTCGCCGCCGCGTTGCTCGTGCAGGCGCTGCGCGGCGGGGCGCTCGCGCGGCTGTTCGCGTGGGCGCCGCTCGCGCACGTGGGCCGCGTGTCGTACGGCGGCTACCTGTTTCATGCGCTGGTGCTGTGGTGCACGGCCGAGCTCATCGGCGGCAAGGTGCGCGATCAGGCGCTGTGGCTGCGCTTGCCGCTGTTCGCGGTGGTGTGGGCCGTCACCGTGTTGATCGCGTCGGCGTCGTTCCGCTGGTTCGAGACGCCGGTGGCACGCTGGGGACGCACGTTGCGCGTCCGGCGTGCTGTGGAGGTGGCATGAGGAGCAGCCTGGTAGGGTGGGCTTCAGCCCACGCGTGCCGGTGGGCTGAAGCCCACCCTACGAAGACAACACCGGAGGCCCTATGCGCCTAGGCATCGACGGCGAAGCCCTGCGCTTGCCGCTCTCGGGCGTCGGCCAATACGTCCATCATTTCTGCCACGAGCTGGAGCAACTCTGGCCGCAAGCCGAGTTCTACGCCTACGCCCGCCTGCCCGCAGAACGCCTTGCACTGCCATCGCCACGCTGGACGCTGCGCCAGGAGCGCCACGAGGCGCTGCGCAAGCTCCCGTCCTTCCTGTGGCTGAAGACGCGCGGCGCTGCGCTGTGCCGCGAGGACAACCTGAATGTCTTCTGGGCCGGCCGCACCTTGCTGCCGCACTTGCCGCGCAGCGTGCGCATCGTCAGCACCGTGCACGACCTCAACCACGTGCTGGTGCCCGAGACGATGGAATGGCCGACGCTGCTGTCGCACCGCCTGTGGTGGCGCGGCGACCTGCAGCGTGCCGACGCGCTGCTCGCGAACTCGCGCGGCACCGCGCAGCGGCTGCGCGAGCTCTTCAAGGCGAACTCGCACGATGTCGTGCCGCCGGGCCTCGATGCGCGTTTTCAGCCCGTCTCCGACGCGCTGGAGAGCGAGGCCTTGCGCATGCTGGGCATCGAACCGCCGTACCTGCTGTCGGTGGCGACGCTGGAGCCGCGCAAAAACGTGCGCACGCTGCTGCAGGCTTTTCTCGCCTTGCGCCGCGCCGGCGAGTTGCCGGCGCATCGCCTGGTGCTCGCCGGCGCGCGCGGCTGGCGTGACGACGCGCTCGAGGCCGAGCTGCGCGGCGCGCAGAGCGAGGGCGTGCAGGTGGCCGGCTACATCGCCGACGCGCTGATGCCGGCGCTCTACGCCGGCGCCGATGCGCTCGTCTGCCCGTCGCTGTACGAGGGCTTCGGCATGCCGGTGCTCGAAGCGCGCGCCTGCGGTGCGCGCGTCGTCGTGTCCGATGTGCCGGAGCTGCGCGAGGCGGGCGGCATGAACGCCGTGGTCGTGACGCCGACGGTCGACGGCGTGCGCGAAGGCATCCGCCGCGCGCTGCGCCGCCCGCGCCTCGACGAGCCCGAGCTCGCGCACCGAGGCGCTGAGTCCGGCGAGCACGCAAGCCGTGCCCGACCACGTTATCGCGGAGCCGCACCGATGAAGATCGCCATCGTCCATGAATGGCTGGCCACCTACGCCGGCAGCGAGCGCGTGCTCGAGCAGATGCTGCAGGTGTTCCCGCAGGCCGACCTGTTCGCCGTGGTCGACTTCGTGTCCGACGCCGAGCGCGCCTTTCTGCACGGGCGGCGGCCGAAGACCACCTTCATCCAGCGGCTGCCCGGCGCGCGCCGGCACTTCCGCGCCTACCTGCCGCTGATGCCGCTGGCCATCGAGCAGCTCGACCTGTCGGCCTACGACATCGTGCTGTCGTCGAGCCACGCGGTGGCCAAGGGTGTGCTCACCGGCCCGCACCAGCTGCATCTGAGCTATGTGCATTCGCCGATCCGCTATGCCTGGGATCTGCAGCACCAGTACCTCGCCGAATCGGGGCTGACGCGCGGCTTCAAGAGCGCCCTTGCGCGCGCGCTGCTGCACTACCTGCGGCTGTGGGACGTGCGCTCGGCCAATGGCGTGGACGGCTTCATCGCCAACTCGCACTTCATCGCGCAGCGCATCCGCAAGGTCTATCGCCGCGAGGCGACGGTGATTCACCCGCCGGTGGACGTCGAGCGCTTCGTGCCGCGCATGGACAAGGAGGACTTCTACCTGAGCGCGTCGCGCATGGTGCCGTACAAGCGCGTCCCGTTGATCGTGCAGGCCTTCGCGGCGATGCCCGGGCGGCGGCTGGTGGTGATCGGCGACGGCCCGGAGTTCGCGAAGGCCAAGGCACTGGCCGCGCCCAACGTCACGCTGCTCGGCTACCAGCGCGATGCCATGCTGGTCGATCACATGCAGCGCGCGAAGGCGCTGGTCTTCGCCGCCGAAGAGGACTTCGGCATCGCGCCGCTGGAGGCGCAGGCCTGCGGCACGCCGGTGATTGCCTTCGGCCGCGGCGGCTCGCTCGAGACGGTGCGCGGCGTCGGTCCGCAGCGCACCGGGAGCTTCTTCCACGAGCAGAGCGCCGCGGCCATCATCGAGGCGGTGCAGCGTTTCGAGGCCGAACCGGAGCAATACAGCGCGCAGGCCTGCCGAACGCATGCCGAAGCCTTCTCGCAGCCGGTGTTCCGCAGCGCGCTGCGGCGGTATGTGCAGGCGCAATGGCTGGCGTTTCGCGCCGGTGGCGTGGACGTCGAGCCCGAGGCCCAGGCCCAGGCGGTGCTGGACCTTCAGTAGTCGTTCATCACCACGCCCGCCATCGCGGCGGGCCCCTTGGCCAGCGCGCCGATCAGCGCCTGCAGCGCGCGCACGCGGCTGCGCCGGCTGCGCGCGAGCACCATGACCGCACCGCAGTGCGCAGCAATGACGCGCGCATCGGCGCCGTGCACGGCGGCGGGCGTGTCGACGATCACATGGTCGAACTTCAGCAGCAGCTCGCGCATCAACAGGCCGAAGGCCGGGCGCTGCACCAGCTCCAGCGGATTCGGCGGCACCGCGCCGGCGCTCAGCACGAACAGGCTCGGCAGCTGCGGTGCGCGTTGAATGACGCTCGCCTCGGAGCGGCCCGACAGCACGCTGCTCAAGCCCGCCGCATTGTCGACATCGAATACCCGATGCAGCCGCGGCGTGCGCAGGTCGGCATCGACCACCAAGGTGCGGCCGCCGAGCTGGCCGAAGGCGACGCCGAGGTTCGCGGCGAGGTAGGTCTTGCCATCGCCGATATCGGGGCTGCTCACCGCCAGCGCGCGGCGCGGCTCGTGCGCCGCGAGCACGCCCATCAGCAGCTGGCTGCGCAGCTCGCGGAACGACTCGGCGTCGTCGCCGAAGGGGTCGCGCGCAGCCACCAGCTCGGACGACACCTGCAGCGTGGCTTCCGGCGCATACGGGTAGTGGAACTGCTGCGCCAGCGCGCGCACCACGTCGTCATTGGTGGCCAGGCGCAGCGCGATCGCCGCCTCGCCGAAGCGCAGGCCGTGCTCGCGCTGGTAGTCGAGGATCTGCTGGATCTGCGCATCGCTCAACGGCCGCCGCTCGCGGATCAGCTCGCCGAGCGGGCGGTCGAGCACTGCTTGCGCGGCGAGAGAAGGGGCCGGGTCAAGGTCAGCTCTCATCATCATCGTGCTCCCTGGCGTAGCGCGGCCGTCGGCAGGCCACTGAGCAGGCGCTTGGCGCGGCCGGCGAGTGCGCGCGGCGTCTGCGCCGCCTGTGCCGAACGCGCCACCGGCAGGCGCACCAGCAGCGGCAGGGCCAGGGCATCGAGCACTTCGTCCTCGCTGCGCAGCCGGCGGTCCATGCGCTCGCGCACGATGGCCACCATCGGCCCGAGCAGCATGCCGAGCGCCAGCGCGACCGCCATGCTCAGCACCAGCTTCGGCGACGACGGAAAAGCCGGCACCGACGCACGCTTGAGCACCGACACATTGGTCTGCGTGTTCTGGCTTTCCATGTCGCTCTGGCTCACGTGCGCCATCACCGCCTCGTAGGCCTTCTGCGCGTTCTCCACGTCACGCTGCAGCACCTGCGCCTCGTCGCGCAGGCCCTTCAAGCGCAGCACCTTGGCGCGCTGCGTATCGAGATCGGCCTGCAGCGCCACCAGGCGCGACTGGTTCACCGAGTTGTTCACGCCGACGCTGCTGCTGACACGCTTGGTCGCCGCGTCGAGCCGGCTGCGCTGCTCGGCGATGGTGGCGCGCAGCTCGACCACCTGCGGATGCTGGTCACCCAGGCGCTGCGTGAGCTGCTGCAGCTGCGCCTCGTTGCGCGACAGGTCCGCGCTCAAGGCCGTGACCAGCGGATTGGTCAGCACCTCCTGCAAGCGCTCGCCGTTGGCGCCGGCCTGCTGCTGGCGGCCCACCGTCTCGGCGGCCAGCCCCTGCAGCGCCACCATCTGCGCGGACAGCGCCGACAGCCGCTCGTTCTCGACATCGAGCTTCTCGTCGGTGGCGATCAACCCCTTGCTCTGCTGATACGCCGACAGCTTGGCCTGCGCCTGCTCCAGGCCCTCGCGCATCGCGCGCGCACGCTCGTCGAAGAAGCTGTTGTAGCGGCGCGCCGGCTCGACGCGCAGCTCCAGCGTGGTGTCCACATAGGCCTGCATGAAGGCATTGGCCATGTCCGCGGCGAAAGCGGCATCGCGGGCGTCGTACGACAGGGTCAGCACGTTGGAGTCGCGCTGCGGCCGCACCGTCAGCGGCCGCGTGAGCCGCTCGGCCAGCCACGCGTCGAACTCGCCTTGGCCCTCCGTGTCTTCCAGCCACTTCTGCTTGAACTTCGGCGACTCCAGCAAGTGCAGCGCCTTCAGCGCCTTCAGCGCGACGCGCTCGCTCTGCACCACGTCCACCTGCGTGGCCATGTAATTCGACACCGTGCTGTTGCCCAGCGCAATGCCGGCGATCGGATCGGGCGTGCGCACGTCCAGCACGACGGCGGACGTGGCGGTGTATTGCTTGGGCAGCAGCACGCAGGCGAGCGCGACCAGCGCCAGCGTGGCCAGCGCGGTGACGCAGGCGCTGCGCCATCGCGCACGCAATACGAGAAGAAGCTGGCTCAGGTTCATGGGTCACTCCCTGTGCAAGGCACAACCCACTCACCCTTGAGAAAAGCGTGCCAGTCGCGTTACGGCATGTATAGACGAGTGCCGCGCAATGCGGGCGCACCGCTGTCCGATTCCGTGCAAGCCGCCCTGCAGCGGTGTCGTCGTGCGCTCAGCCTGCGTGGGCGCGACGCCATGCGTGAGTGCATCTCGTGTCCATGCGTGTGGTGCGGCGCGTCGCCGGTGCATAGAGAGCGCCTCGCGGTGCGTGAGGTCGCCTCGTCGCGCATGGCCTGCTTTATGCGGTTCTTCTGGAGACCGAACAATCCCTTCAAGGAGGCTCAGCATGAATGCCGTTGCGTTTCTTTCGGCGGGTCACAACACCCGCAATCGATGGGGCGACCTGCCCTCGTGGTGGGAGCTCGCGAGCCTGCGCGCCAATCAATTGATGGCGGCGCTCCTGCTCGTTGCATGCAGCCCGCTGATGCTCGTCGTCGCGCTGTTGATCTGGCAGCGCGATGGCGCACCGGTGCTGTTCGCGCACTATCGCGTCGGGCGCAACGGGAAGCTGTTTCGCTGTCTCAAATTCCGCACGATGCTGCGCAATGCCGAGCAGGTGCTGGGCGAGCTGCTCGCCAACGATCCGCAGGCGCGCGAGGAGTGGGCGCGCGAGCAGAAGCTGACGCACGATCCGCGCATCACGCCGGTGGGCCACTTCCTGCGCCGCACCAGCCTCGACGAACTGCCGCAGCTCATCAACGTGCTGCGCGGCGAGATGAGCCTCGTCGGCCCGCGGCCGATCACGGTGGCCGAGCTCACCAAGTACGGCTCGGTGCGCTGGCACTACCTGTGCGTGCGGCCGGGCATCACCGGGCTGTGGCAGGTGAGCGGCCGCAACGACGTGAGCTATGGCGAGCGCGTGGCGCTCGATCGGCGCTACGTCGAATCGCGCTCGTTGTGGATGGACCTGAACATCTTGGTACGCACCATCAAAGTGGTGCTGGCGCGCGATGGAGCCCGCTAGCCAAGGAGGCGTTGCCGTCCATCTGGCGGGGCGCATGACGGACCTCGTGTTCGGTTTCCTGCGACCCGCCACAGCAGCGCTGGCGGCATCCGGCGTGAAGCAGGTCATCGTGCTGATCGATGCGCCGGAGTACCGGCATCTGCTGCCGCAATTCGACTCCGCGGTGCAGCTCGTGCTGTCGCCGGATGAGGGCAGCGCGTGGCGGCGCTGGCAGCGCCTGGCGCAGGTGTTTCGCGGCGCCACCGAGCGCGACGATCTGCGCGCGGTGCACCTGCACGGCTTCGTGCCGCTGCTCGTGTGCGCCTGCGCGATGAGCGGGCGCGCGCGGCGCGAGGTGCCGGTGTACTACTCGCCGCACGGCTCCAAGGCCCTGGGGGCGCTGCGTGTCGTCACGCGGCCGGCGCTGTGGGCCACGCGCACGGCATTCCTGCCCTCGGCCGAACGCCCGATCGCCAGCGTCTCGGCCGAGGCGAGCAGCTTGAAGTCGCTGCTCGGCCAGCCGGTGGCCGTGGTGGAGACGCCGGTGGACGCGGCCTTCTTCGCGCTGGAGCGGCGCGAGGCCGATACGCCGCTGGTCGTCACCAGCGGGCGCATCGAGAGCCCGCGCAGCGCCGAGCTGGTGGTGCAGATGGCGGTGCTGCTCGGTGGCGAGGAGCTGCGCCTGAGCTTCGACTGGATCGGGCCGGTCGATGCGGTGTCCGCGATGCGCCTGAAGGCGGCCGGTGTCGGCGTGCACGCGGTGACCGCCATCGACGAGCGCGCGCAGCGGCTCGGCCCGGGCTGGCTGTACGTGGCGCATGGCCGCTCGCGCGGCTTCCCCTTGCACCTGGCCGAGGCGATGGCCGCCGGCCTGCCTTGCGTGGCCATCGACAGCCCGATGCACCGCAGCCTGCTGCGCCACGGCGACACCGGCATGCTGTGCAGCGATGGCGAGGACATGCTGCGCCAAGTGGCGCGGCTCGTCGATGACCGCGACCTTCGCGGGACGATGGGCCGTGCGGCACGGCGCGAGGCCGAGCAGCGCTTCGTGCAGGCGCGCTTTCGCGACGAGCTGCTGGCCGCCTATGACGTGGAACGCCAATTGCCAGCCTAGCCTCGTATGCCGATACCCTCGATCAAACTCGGCGAAGCGCTCGCGCGCGGCGCGCCGCACGCGCGCGAGGTCGCGCTGGCACTGGGTGTGGCGTGCGAGACCTCGGGCTTCTGCTACGTCACGGAGCACGGCATCTCCGACGATCTGCTCAATGCGCAGTTCGCGCTGGCGCGCTCGGCCTTCGAGCTGCCGTCACGAGTGCGCGAGCAGGTCGTGCAGACCGTGACGGCCACCGCGCCGGAGGGCGGCGCGCTGCATCATGTCGTGGACCAGGCGTCCGGCGCTTCGGAGGTGCTCACGCTGTACGAGTGCTTCGAAGGGGGTGCCGGGCCAGTGCCGCCGTGGTCGCACGCCCAGATGCGCGCCTATGTGCACGCGATGCTCCGGCTGTCACGCCGCCTGATGCAGCTGGTGGCGCTGTCGCTGGAGCTGCCCGAGCACACGTTCGACGAGCTGCCCGGAGAAGCGGTCAGCGTGCTGCGCATGCTGCGCTACCCGCCTTGCGCCGGCGTGCAGGCACATACCGACGCACAAGCACTCACGGTGCTTGCACAGGACCACCACGCGGGGCTGGAAGTGCAGATGGACGACGGGCAATGGCTGACGGTCGAGCCGCGCGAAGGGGCGCTCGTCGTGCATCCCGGCGATGCGTTGTCGCGCTGGACGCGCGGGCGCTATCGCTCGCGCGCCCATCGCGTGCGCAGCACGGCGGAGGAGCCGAGACTGTCGATCCCCTTCTTCTACAGCCCCGGCGGCCTGGTTCAGTAAGTGGACGGTGCCGTGCCGCGCTCGAACGGCGTGAGCGCGCGCTCGGAACCCTTGTCCTGCTCCGGTGTGCTCAGCTCGCCGTGCGGGATCTGCCGCGCACGCATCGCCGCGCGCGTCTCGGCCTGCACGTCACCGCGGCTGTGCGGGATCAACTCGCGGTTGATCGGTACGCTGGTCTCATAGGTCGGTGTGCTCATCGGTGGGCTGAGTGTCGGCGTGCTGCTGGGCAGCGCATCGGCCGGCCCGCTCGGCGGCGCGCCGGTGGGGAGCTGATAGCGCTCCTGGCCGGTGGGGTCGGGCGCGTCCGTGGTCTGCGCATGCAGTGCGCCGAATAGCGAACACAGCGCAGCGGCGGTCAATGCGGCGG
>VBDL01000101.1:14189-16393 GCA_005884255.1 Betaproteobacteria bacterium
CGGGTTCGCGCCGCGACGCAACCCGTCGCGCTTCTGACGCTATGTCACGCGGCCCATGCGCCACGCGTCCCACGCGGCGATGGCCGACAGGCCGGCATGCATCACGGCCACCAACAGCTGCGTGGTCACCGACACCTCGGCGCTCGGCGTGAGCGCCGCGTGCATCACCGGCAGCGTGGCGAACAGGCCGAACGCCAGCCAGGGCACGAACAGCAGCAGCGCGATCGCGCCGCGGCGCTGCGCCCATTGGCCGAGGCCGGGCACGAGCGCGGAGCACAGCGCCGCCAGCTCGCGCCGCGGGCCCGGCACACGCGGCGCGGGGGTGGCCGCATGCGCGCGCGCCGCTCCACCGGCGGCCCGGTTCAGGCGCTCGGCCACCCGCTGCGCGACCGTGGGCGCGCTGACCATGCCGCACAGCACGCCGCCATCGCGCAGCGCAATCTCCAGCCAGCCGCCGAGGCCCAGCATGCGCAGCAGCGCGTTGCCGCCGCGGCCCGGCTGCAGCGCGCCGGCCTGTGTGGAGGCTGCGGCGATCTGCGCCATCTCGTAGGAGGCTTCCAACCGGTGATCGGTCAGCGTGGCCTTGAACACGAGCAGGCGCTCATCGCTGAGCACGGCCCAGCGCATCGCCTGCCCTTGCAGCGTGAAAGTCTCCAGCACGCGCTCGCCGTCGCGCAGCGCGAGCGATAGCGCATCGCTGCGGCGCAGCTTGCGCACCGCCAGCTCGTTGAACAAGACCTCCAGGCCCGGCTCCTGCGCCAGGCGGCGCAACCGCCGCAGGTACAGCGGCACGCTGGCCAGCACCACGACGATGAGCCCGCCCATCGCCAGCAGCACGCCGGTGCGGCCGAGCGTCTGCTGCAACGCCGGCAGCTGCAGCAGCGCCTGTGCGGCGACGAGCGGCAGCATGGCAGCCAATAGCGGCCCGTGTACGCGCAGCTTGAGCGTGAACAGCGGCCGCGCGGCGACCGGCGGCGTGCCGAGCGCGCTCAAGTCGAGCGGCGCGCGCGCCGAGGCCTCGCGGCGCTCGCCGTGCTGCGCCCACACCGCCAGCGCGAAGGCGCATGCGAAGAGCGCGATCGCCGCGACCAGCGCCTGCCGGTGCCGCGACTGCAGCGCGTGGCGCTCGTCGACGAGGGCTTGCAGATGCTGCTGCAGCGCCGCGCCGCCGAAGGGCGACAGCGCCTGCCCGTCGGCGCTCCAGCGCAGCACGCGGTATGACGCGCCGTCGCTGGCCAGCACCTGCCCCGGCAGCCAGGCGACGTCGCGCGGCTCCATGTCGGCGGGGGCGGCGAGCGCGGTCTCGCGGCCGTCGGCAGCGACCAGCACGATGCGGCCGGTGGTCATCGCGTTGTCGTAGCGGATCAGCGCGGCCATCGGTGCATCGGATGCACCGGCGGCGGGATGCGCGCGCGCCGGGCCGAGGTAGCGGGCGCGGTGATCCACGGGCAGCGACAGGGCTTGCAGCGGCGCCAGCGTCGCGGCATCGAGGCGCTTGAGCTCGAAGCGGTTGGTGTCGGTGGTCCACAGCGCATCGCCGATCCACCACAGGCCGTTGGTGAACAGGTAGGTGTCCGCCGGCGTGCGCGCGAGCAGGTGGCCGGCCGCATCGAACAGCACCACCGCGTGGCCGCCGCCGGTGGCGATGGCAACGTGGCCATCGGAGTGAAAGGCGAGGTTGACGGCCCGCGCGGCATGGCGCTCGAGGTCGGCGGGAAACTGCGGCCGCAGCCGCTGCGTCACGCGCGCGCTCTGCGGGTCGAGGAAGTACAGCGTCGGGTCGTCGCGCACGGTGGCGACGATGGCGCCGCTCGGATGCACCACCAGGTTGGCCGGCGCCCCGGGCAGGCCGAGCGTGGCAGCGTTGTCGGCATGCAGCACGCCGCCGTCGGCATCGAGGCGCCACAGCTGTCGATCGATGCCGAGCCACAGCTCGCCGCGTGGCGTGGCGACCAGGGCGCTGGGGCCCAGCAGCTGGCCGGAGGCCATCGAGGCGTGGATCGATAGCGCGATGGCGGCGAGCGCCAGCGCGAGCAGCGCAACGGCCATGGCCTTGAGCGTGCGAGCGTTCATCTCGACCCTTTCAGTTGCTCCACCGCGCTTCGCGCAACCCGCGCGGCATGAACCAGCCGTAGCCAAGCGGACACCGCGGATCCGGCTCCGCCGGTCCGCCGGTGTCGCCCCCTAGAGGGGGCGGCCGAAGG
>VBDL01000809.1:0-2361 GCA_005884255.1 Betaproteobacteria bacterium
CGTGCAGCCGGCCCGCGAACATGTCCATCACCATCTGGCCTTCGTTCAGGCGCAGCAGGCCGTGATCGACGAACACGCAGGTCAGCTGGTCGCCGATGGCGCGATGGATCAGCGCCGCGGCCACGCTCGAATCGACGCCACCGGAGAGACCCAGGATCACCTCTTCATCGCCGACCTGTTCGCGGATCTTCGCCACCGCTTCGGCGATGTGGTCGCGCATGATCCAGTCGGGCTTCGCGCCGCAGATCGTCAGCACGAAGCGCTCGAGCAGCGCCCGGCCCTGCACCGTGTGCGTCACTTCGGGGTGGAACTGCACCGCGTAGTAGCCGCGCGCCTCGTCGGCCATGCCGGCGACCGGGCAGCTCGGCGTGCTGGCCATCAGCTTGAAGCCGGGCGGCAGCGCGGTGACCTTGTCGCCGTGGCTCATCCACACCTTCAGCATGCCGTGGCCTTCGGGCGTGCGGAAGTCCTCGATCTCGGCCAGCAGCCGCGTGTGGCCGTGCGCCCTCACCTCGGCGTAGCCGAACTCGCGATGCGTGCTCGCTTCGACCTGGCCGCCCTGCTGCACGCACATCGTGAACATGCCGTAGCAGATGCCGAGCACCGGCACGCCGAGATCCCACACCGCCTGCGGCGCGCGCAGGTCGTGCGCCTCGTAGGTGCTGGCGTGGCTGCCGGAAAGGATGATGCCCTTGGGGTTGAACTCGCGGATGAAGGCATCCGACACATCGTTCGGATGGATCTCGCAATAGACATGCGCCTCGCGCACGCGCCGCGCGATCAGCTGCGTGACCTGCGAGCCGAAATCGAGGATGAGGATCTTGTCGTGCGTCATGGTTCAGGAGGCCGCGGAGGCGGCGACGGTGGTCGTTGCGCGGTGGCGCAGGAAATGGCGGATGGCGAGCAGCGTCGCCGCGCCCTGCAGCGCGGCGCAGAAGTAGTACGGCGCGCCGATGCGCCAGTCGCCGCGCGGGAAGTGCGACACGAAGGCGAGCAATGACGGCCCGACGATGGGGGCGATCACCGCCATCAGGCTGTTCAGCGCGGCCACCGCGCCCATCGCCTGGCCTTGCGTCTTCGGATCGGCGGCGTTGGACACGATGCTCTGGATCGACGAAGCCGCCGCGAAGCCGAGCACGTTGATGAAGATCACCGCGTACATCATCCAGCCTTCGGTGGCGGCACCCCACAGCGCATAGGCGATGGTCGACGAGATCAGCCCGAGCACGGCCAGCCGCTGCGCCGAGAAGCGCTTGAGCAGGCGGCCGAGCAGCACGCCCTGCACCAGCGCCGACATGATGCCCACGGCGAACAGCGACCAGCCGTTCTCCTGCGGGCCCCAGCCGAACTTGAAGTGCGTGTAGAGCACCCAGGTCATGTGCAGCGTGAACTGCGCGAGGCCGGCCAAGCCGATCACCACGACCAGCGAACCGACGCCGCGCAGCTTCGTCAACGCCTTCAGCGAGCCCACCGCAGCACGAACCAGCCGTAGAGCCAGTTGCACAGCGCCAGCGCGCCTGCCACGAAGAACGGCAGGTGCAGGTTGATGCTGCCGAGCAGCCCGCCGATCACCGGGCCGAGGATGAAGCCCATGCCGAACATCGCGCCGATCATGCCGAAGCGCTTGGCACGCTCTTCCGGCGGCGTGATGTCGGCGACGTAGGCATTGGCCACCGCCGCGTTGGCATTCATCGCGCCGCTGAACAGGCGCACGGCGATCAGCATCCACAGCGCGGTCGACAGGCCGGTGACGATGAAGCTCAGTGCCAGGCCTGAGAAGCCGATCAGCAGCACCGGGCGCCGGCCGAAGCGGTCGGACAGGCCGCCGAGGATCGGCGAGCCGAAGAAGTTGGCGATGCCGAAGGCGAACGCGACGACGCCGAACCAGGTGGTCTGCTCGCTGGGCGACGACGTGAAGGTACCCACCAGCGGCGGCAACACCGGGATGATCAGGCCGATCGAGATCATGTCGATCAGCACGACCAGCATGATGAAGGGCATGGCGGCCCGGCGGCCGTTGGGAGCGACAGGTTGTTGTTGCATCAGAAGTCTTCCACGGTGAGCACCCTCACCGATTGACGGGCCGCCGCGGCCGCGAGCCGCTCGTCATGCGTCAGCAGCGGCAGCTTCAGCGACATGGCCAGCCACAGATAGGCAGCGTCGTACACGGAGAGCCCGAGGTCGAAGGCCAGTGTCAGGCAGGCGCGCGTCTGCGCTGGCTGCAGTGTGGCCAGCTCCACGCGGGTACGTACGGCATCAAGCACGCTCCACACCAGCAGGCCGTCTTCCGGCGTGATGCGTGCGCGCTTCACACCGTTGGCGATGATGTTCGAGCACTCCCACAGCCACAGGTCCGGGGCG
>VBDL01000809.1:2369-2987 GCA_005884255.1 Betaproteobacteria bacterium
TCGTCGGGCAATAGCCAGCTCGCGGTGACCGAGGCATCGAGCACGAAGGCGTCGTGTCGCACTATTCACGTCCCTCGTCGCGCAGTTCCCGCCAGCCGGGGCCGGGCTTGATGCGCGAGCGCAACTCGTGCATCGCAGCCAGCTCGCGCTCGATCTGCTCGTCCGTGATCACGGGCTGACGCTTCACTGGCAGCATACGCACCACCTCCTTGCCGTGGCGCGTGATCCGCACCTCTTCGCCGGCCTCGACGGCCGCGATCAGCTCGGAGAAGTTCTGCTTCGCCTCGAAGATGCCCGTGGTTCGCATAATCTGGCCAACTCTGGATAAGTTGGCCAGATTATAGATCAGTCGGCGCGGTAGTTCGGCGCTTCCTTGGTGATCTGCACATCGTGAACGTGGCTCTCGCGGATGCCCGCCGACGTGATCTCGACGAACTCGGCGCGCTCGTGCATCTCGGACACGCTGGCACAGCCGCAGTAGCCCATCGCCGCACGCAGGCCGCCGGCCATCTGGAAGATGATCGTCACCAGCGAGCCCTTGTACGGCACGCGACCCTCGATGCCTTCGGGCACCAGCTTGTCGGCGTTCGGGTTGCTGGTCTCGTCGTTTTCCTGGAA
>VBDL01000102.1 GCA_005884255.1 Betaproteobacteria bacterium
GAACAGTGCGTCGATGACACGCATGTTCCAGCAGGCGTCGTCGAGCCCGGACGGGCTCGGTCGCAGGGTTCTCACCGCGCTCGAGAAGGCCTCTGCCTGCAGCTGATATTGATCGGCCGTTGGCACAGTCACGAGACGAGCCCCCTCGCCGTCGACCGCGTACGTGCACGGCTCGTCCTGAGGTGCATTGAAGGGGATGTGAATCTCGATGCGGCCCCGGGTGCCGATCAGCTCGATGCGCTGGCACGGCGTTGCCTGCGTCGACACCGAGAACGCGAGTTGCCCGCCGCCCTCGAACTCGAGCAGCCCGGTGGTCGTGCGATCCGTGCCGAACGACGGATCGCGCTCCATCGTCGCGACGACGCGTGCAGGATTGCCCTCGAAGAACCAGCGGCCGGCCACGATCGCATAGCAACCGATGTCGTAGAGCGCGCCGCCACCGATGTCGGCGAGGTTGCGGATGTTCGCCGGGTCGTCGTTGAAGTAGCTGAAGCGCACGTGCATGAAGCGCAGCTCGCCGATCGCGCCGCGCCGCACGAGCTCGCGGGTTTCGATCCACTGCGGATGGAATCGCACCATGAAGGCTTCGCGCAGGTGCACCTGCGACGCGTAGGGCCGCAGCACGTCGAGCTCTGCCGCCGTGAGAGACATCGGCTTCTCGCACAGCACGTGCTTGCCCGCCCGGGCGGCCGCCAAGGTCAGCGGTACATGGAGATGGTTGGGCAGCGGGTTGTAGACGGCCTCGATGGTCGAGTCAGCCAGCAGCTCGTCGTACGAGCCGTAGGCGCGCGCAATGCCGAGTTCGTTGGCCACGGCCTGCGCCGTCGACAGATCGCGTGACGCGATCGCGGCGACCTCGAGCGCCGCGCTCTTGCGCATCCCGGGGATGACCTTGCGCGTGGCGATACGCGCCGTGGAAAGAATGCCCCAGCGCACGGGATTCATGCGGCCTCCACGATCACGGCCCTGAAGTCATTGATGTTGGTCAGCGTAGGGCCGGTGCTCACGAGACCATCGACGGCCTCGAAGAAGCTGCCGCTGTCATTGTCCAGCAAGGCCTCCTGCGGGGTGCGGGCGCACGCGCGAGCGCGCTGCAGCGTGGCCGGCGAAATCCACGCGCCCGCCGCGCCGCTGTTGCCATCCAGTCCGTCGGTGCCCGCCGACAGCGCATGAATGCCGGATCGGCCGCCGAGCGCGATGGCAAGCGCGAGCGCGAACTCGGTGTTGCGCCCTCCGCGCCCCTGCCCATTGACCGTGACCGTCGCCTCGCCTGCGGACAGCAGCACGCAGGGCGCCTCGAACGGTTGCCCGCGTCGCTGCACCTGGGTGGCGATGGCGGCGTGCGCCATGGCCAGCTCGCGCGCTTCGCCCTCCATCGAATCGGACAGCACATGCGCCTTCCACCCCTGACGTCGAGCCGCCTCGGCGGCTGCATCCAGACCGTCCTGCGCGCAGGCGATCACCGCATGCAAATGCCCCGCGAAGCGCGGATCCTGCGGCTTGGGCGACTCCAGCGCGCCGGCGGCGAGCGCAGATCGCAGCGGCGCCGACAGCTCGATCGCATAGCGATCCAGCACACGCAGCGCGTCGGCGCAGCTCGAGGCATCGGCGAGCGTGGGGGCGGACGCGATCAGCGCAGGGTCGTCACCCGGGATGTCGGAGATGAGCAGTGACACCACGCGCGCCGGCCAGGCCTGCATCGCCAGCCGGCCGCCCTTGATCGCCGACAGGTGCTTGCGCACGGTGTTCATTTCTGCGATCGTGGCGCCGCGCAGCAGCAGCGCCTGCGTGATCGCCTGCTTCTGCGCGAGCGAGATGCCTTGCGCGGGCAAGGCGCACAGCGCGGAGCCGCCGCCGGAAATCAGCGCGATCACCAGGTCGTCCGGCCCGAGCCCCGTGACGGCCCGCATCAATCGCTGGCCGGCCGCGACGCTGCGCTCGTCGGGCACCGGATGCCGGCCCTCGATGAGCTCGATGCGCTCCAGCGGCAACGAAGCACCGGGCGGCACGACCACCACGCCGCCGAGCGGCCCGCGCCAGTGCTGCTCGACCGCGCGCGCCATTGCCGCGGCCGCCTTGCCCATACCGACGACCACTGTGCGTCCTCGCGGCGGCTCGGGCAGATGAGGCGGCAGCACCTTCATCGGGTCTGCGGCTGCGAGCGCATGGCGATACAGGTCGAGCAGGAACTCGACCTGCTGTGGGCGAGGTGGCGCCGGATGCCTCATTCAAGCCTCGACGCCCGCGCACAGCGACAGCAGGCTCTGCATGCGCCGGCACGCGAGGTCAGGGTCGGACAGCACGCCGCACTGGTCGGCGAGCTCGAACACGCGGGCGTAGTGCACGGCGCCACGCGCGGATTGCGCTCCGCCCGCCATCGAGAAATGGCGCTGATGGCCGTTGAGCCAGGCGAGGAAAACCACGCCGGCCTTGTAGTGGCGCGTCGGCGCACGGAAGATCTCGCGCGACAGCGCGACGGTCGGGTCCAGCAGTTCGCGATAGCGCGCCGTGTTGCCCGCGGCCAGTTCGCCCAGTGCCACGGCTGCCACCGGCGCGATCGGATCGAAGATGCCCAGCAGGCCATGCGAGTGGCCCTGCGCGTCACCGGCCATCAGCTCGGCATAGTTGAAGTCGTCGCCCGTGTACATCTTCACGCCGGGCGGCAGGCGCCGCCTCAGCTCGAGCTCCCACTTCGCATCGAGCAGCGACACCTTGATGCCCTCGATGCGGCCGGCGTTGTCGCGGATCAGCGTGACCACCGTCTCCAGGGCCGCCGCCAGATCCTTGCTGCCCCAGTAGCCGCTCAGCGTGGGGTCGAACATCTCGCCGAGCCAGTGCAGCACCACCGGCTGCGAGACGTCGCGCAGCAGCCGGCCATACAGAGACAGGTAGTCGTCGGGTCCGCGTGCGCAGCGTGCGAGCGCACGGCTGGCCATGAGGATCACGCGCCCCCCCTCGGCTTCGACGACGCCGATCTGCTCGCGATAGGCGGCCTCCACCTGCACCAGGGTGAGGTCCGGCGCGGCAGCGAGCTGGTCGGTGCCGGCGCCGCAAGCGAGATCGGCGCCCGGCACCGTGCGCGCATGGCGCAGGCTGCGCCGGATCAACTCACGCGCGACCGGCCAGTCGACGCCCATGCCGCGCTGGGCCGTGTCCATCGCCTCGGCGACCTTGAAGCCCAGCGACCACAGGTGCTCGCGAAAGCGCAGCGTGCTGTCCCAGTCGATCGCAGGCGACGCATCCCACGGATCGACCGTGGCGATGGGGTCGATCACCACGTGCGCGGCCGCATAGACCGTGCGGTTGAAGGCGGCGGGCTTATCGGAGGGTCGAATGGGCCGCGCCTTCAGCGTGGTGGTCTTCAGCGTGCCGTCGGCTTGGGGCAGGCGAATCTGCATGGAGCTCTCCGTCGGTGCGGGCGGCAATGCGCCCAAGGATGTGGTCGGCCGCCTTCTCGGCGACCATGATGGTCGGGGCGTTGGTGTTGCACGACGGCACGAAGGGCATCACCGACGCGTCGGCGACTCGCAGGCCGTCGAGGCCGATGAGGCGCAGGTCGGGCGTGACGACGCTCTCCGGGTCGCTCGCCTGGCCGATGCGGCAGGTGCCCACCGGGTGGTGGTCGGTCTTCGCGTTGGCGCAGGCATAGTCGAACAGCTCGGCGTCGCTTTCCAGCCGCGACCCCGGCAGCACCTCGCTTTGCACGAAGCGGCGCAACGCGGGCTGGCGCATCACCTCGCGCGCCAGGCGAAGGCCTTTGATCGCCATCTCGCGGTCATCCGGGTCGTCCCAGTAGTTGGGGTCGAGCAGCGGCGCCGCAGCCGGGTCGGCGCTGGCCAGCCGCACGGTGCCGCGCGAGCGCGGGCGCAGGTAGGCGGTGTTCAGCGTCACGCCGGCGTTGCGCAACTTGGCCATGCCGGCCTCGATGCCGGAGCCGAGCCCGAGGTGAAACTGGATATCCGGCGAGCGTGCCTTGTGCAGCGGGTCGGCATACCAGAAGCCACCGGTCTCGAACAGGCTCGACGCCACCGGGCCTTTCTTCAGCAGCAGGTACTGCAGCCCGGCCCAGGCGGCATGGTGCGGCTTGTTGTATTTGTCGTAGGTGTGGTCGCCGGTGCATTCGGCGATGACGAACAGGTCGAGGTGATCCTGCAGGTTGCAGCCGACGCCGGGCAGGTCGTGCACCAGCGGCACGCCGACCGCGCGCAGGTGATCGGCCGGCCCGATGCCCGACTGCAGCAGCAGCTTGGGCGAGCCGATCGCGCCCGACGAGACGATGACCTCGCGCGCCGCGCGCAACATGCGCGGCGTGCGCTCGCGGCCCGTGACCACTTCGACGCCAACCGCGCGGCGCCCGTCGACGACGACGCGCAGCGCGTGCGATTGCAGCATCACCGTGAGGTTCGGCCGTCCGCGCGCGGGCCTCAGGAACCCGGTCGATGCCGACGAGCGCCGCGCATCGAGCTGCGTGAGCTGGTAGTAGCCGAAGCCCTCTTGCGCGGCGCCGTTGAAGTCGGCGTTGAACGGAATGCCGAGCTCCTGTCCGGCCTGGAAGAAGGCCTCGCAGATCGGCAGCGGACTGATCGGGTTCGACACACCCAGCGGCCCGCCATAGGCATGGAACTCGTTGACGAAGCGCTGGTTGTTCTCGGAGCGCTTGAAGTACGGCAGCACGTCGGCATACGACCAGCCGATGGCGCCGGCGCGGGTGACCCAGTCGTCGTAGTCGGCCGGCACGCCGCGCGTGTACAGCTGCGCGTTGATCGACGAGCCGCCTCCGATCACCTTGGCCTGGGTGAAGCGCAGCACGCGGTCTCGCAGGTGCTTTTGCGGCACGGTGTGCCAGCCCCAGGAACCGATGCCCTTGGTCATCTTCGCGAAGCCCGCCGGCATGTGGAAGAACGGGTGCCAGTCGGAGCCGCCGGCTTCGAGCAGCAGCACCTTCACCGACGGATCGGCGCTCAGCCGGTTCGCGAGCACGCAGCCCGCCGATCCGCCGCCGGTGATGATGTAGTCGTAGGTCGTATTCATAGGCGTGGGATCGAGAGCGCGCCGTCGACATGCATGACGCTGCCGGTGGAGAAGGCGAGCTCGCCGCTCGCGAGTGCAGCGACCGCGCGCGCGACGTCCTCGGGGTATCCCCAGCGCCTCATCGGCACGAGACCGTCGGCGATGCGCTGGTCGTAGGTGCCCGCGACGCCTTCGGTCATCGGTGTGCGGATGACGCCGGGGCGCACCTCGAACACAC
>VBDL01000103.1 GCA_005884255.1 Betaproteobacteria bacterium
TGCGCGCACGGCGTGGCGACCATGTGCCGCGCGACGGCCTGCGTGAAGAAGAAGGTGCCGCGCAGATTGACGTCGAGCACATGGTCGTAGGACGCTGCGGCAACCTCCAGCAGATCGCCGCGCCGCACAGCCGGGATGCCGGCGTTGTTCACGAGGCAGGCGATCGGCCCGCCCCATTCGCCGATCTGCTGCATGATGGCAGCGTGGCGCTCGATGTCGCCGAGGTCGAACGCGAACAACCGCGCGCGGGCGCCGCGCGACTCGATGGCGGCCAGCGTTTCGTCGGCGCCGGCGGCGTCGATGTCGGTCACCGCGAGATCGAAGCCACGCGCCGCCAACTCGATCGCGATGGCGGCACCGATGCCGCGGCGCGCGCCGGTGACCACGGCCAGGGGCTTCGCTGCGCTCATCGCAACACCTCTGTGCGCAGATGCCGCCCGACGCGCAAAGCCTGGGCGGCGATCGTCAGCGCCGGATTCACCGCGGCCGACGAG
>VBDL01000104.1 GCA_005884255.1 Betaproteobacteria bacterium
CCTTGAACACCGCAGTCGCCGCATTGCCGACCTTGAGGCCCAGCGCCTCGACACCTTCGTTGGTGACGCTGGCGGTGAGGTGGCTGCCACCGGGTAGCGTGAGCACGACCAGCGACGCGACCGCGCCCTTGGCGATGCGCGACACGGTGCCGTCGAGCTGGTTGCTGGCCGACAGGCGATAGCCGGCGAAGTCGCTGACCAGCACCACCGACGAGGCCTTGATCAGCGCCAGCGCCTCCTGGCCCTTCTTCAGCTTCAGCCGCTCGGCGCTATCGCGCGTCATCGTCGCGGTGATCGTCGGCCCGCCGCTCTTCAGCGCGAGCCGCACGCCGGCCATCACGGCGCCGAGCTCGATGGCCTTCACGGTCCCCGCGAACTGGTTGCGTGCGGTGGTCTTCATCGCCATTCTCCGAAGCAGCCCGGCGAGCGCCGGTTGTTGAACGAGCAACGCCTCCTGCTCGCGCAGAAAGCGGGTGTGCGCCGCGTTGAGCGCGCGCCAAGCGGCGAGCAGCTCGTGCGCCGCGCTAGTGAGCCGCGTGCCGCCGCCGCCGGCGCCGCCGGTCGCGGTTTCCAGCAGCGGTGCGTGCGCGAGGTTGCATGCGCTCTCCAGCAGCAGCCACGCGCCCTTGTAGCTCAGGCCCGCGGTGCGCGCCGCGCGGTTGATCGAGCCGGTGTCTTGCAGCGCCTGCAGCAGCGCGAAGAAGCGTGCATCCAGCCGGCCGGCAAGCTTCAAGTCGCCACTCAGCAGCGAGTGATCGTTCATTCCATCAACGCGACGGATTTCACCTGCGCCCATACCGCCTGCCCGGGCGCCAGCTGCAGCATGTTTGCCGACTGCCGCGTCAGGCGCGCGAGTAGCGCTGCCGAGCCGACGCGCACGCGCACCAGCGCGAGCGCAGGATGCGCGTCATCGACGATCGCCTCCACCGCGCCGGGCAGCTGGTTGACGATGCTGCTGCCCGCGAGCTGCGTGCGCGCCAGGCTCACGTCGCGTGCTAGCACGCGCACGCGCACGCGCTGGCCGAGCGGCACGCCATGGTCGCGTGCCCACACGGCCCCGCCGCCGGTGATGTCCAGCCGCGCTAGGTGCCATTGCGCATCGCGCTCGCCGACCTGCGCGTCGAGCACCACGCCGGCGTCATCGCCCAGGCGCAGCGGCAGGTCGAGCCGCGACAAGGTCTCGCCGAGCGGACCGCTGGCGATCACGCGGCCAGCCTCCAGCAGCACCACGTGGTCGGCCAGGCGCGCCACCTCGTCGAGCGCGTGGCTGACGTAGACGATGGGCAGCGTCAGCGCCTCGTGCAGGCGGTCGAGATACGGCAGGATCGCCGCCTTGGCGGGCGCATCGAGCGCGGCCAGCGGCTCGTCCATGAGCAAGAGGCGCGGGCTCACCGCGAGTGCGCGTGCGATCGCAACGCGCTGGCGCTCGCCGCCGGACAACGCGTCGACGCGCCGCTGCAGCAAGGGCGCGATGCCCAGCAGCTCGATCGCCTGCTCCAGCGCAACGCGGCGCTCGGCCGGCGCAATACGACGGCGGCCATAGTCCAGGTTGCCGCGCACATCGAGGTGCGGGAACAGGCTCGCTTCCTGGAACACGACGCCGATGGCGCGGCGGTGCGTCGGCACGAACACGTGCTCGTCCTGCCACACTTCGCCGCGCAGCGCGAAGCGACCTTGGGGCGCACGCTGCAGGCCGGCGATGCAGCGCAGCAGCGTGGTCTTGCCCGAGCCGGAGGGGCCGAACAGTGCGGTGACGCCGCGCGCCGGTGCGTTGAACGCCGCATCGAGCGCGAATCCGGGGTAGCTCAGCTGGAACGATGCCTCGATCATGTTCGGACCAGCGCGCGCTGGCGATTGAGCGCGTACACCCCCAGCAGCATCACGAACGAGGCGACGAGCAGCAGCAGCGCGAGCCGGTGCGCGGCCGCGTAGTTCAGAGCCTCGGCGTGGTCGTAGATGGCGATCGACAGCACGCGCGTTTGCCCCGGGATGTTGCCGCCGACCATCAGCACGACGCCGAACTCGCCCAGCGTGTGCGCGAAGGTCAGCGTCACGGCGCTGAGCAGGCCGCGACGCGACAGCGGCAGCACGACGCTGAAGAAGCGGTCCCACGGGCCGGCGCGCAAGGTCGCAGCGGCCTCGGTCATGCGCACGCCGACCGCGGCGAAAGCGTCCTTCAAGGGTTGGACCATGAAGGGCAGCGAATAGATCGTCGACGCGATCACCAGGCCGGTGAAGGTGAACGCCAAGTGCGGCAGCCCGAGCCGCTGCAGCGTGCCGCCGAGCGCGCCCTGCGGCCCGAGCAGCACCAGCATGTAGAAGCCGAGCACCGTGGGCGGCAGCACCAGCGGCAGCGCCACCACCGATTCGGCCAGCACCGCCCAGCGCGACGGCGACCGCGCGAGCCACCACGCGAGCGGCAGGCCCAGGAGCAGCAGCACCAGCGTGGTCACGCCGGCAAGCTGCAGTGTCAGCAGGAGCGCCTGAGCATCGGAGGCGTTCATCACCGCGCGCGTGGCCGGCGCATCCATGTGCGTGGCGAAGGCCGCGGCCAACGGGTTGCTCTTGGCGCGCATGGTGACGATGAAGCCCTGCTCCAGCGGCGCATGCCAGTCGGCCGGGATCGGCGTCCACGCGCCCTTGTCCGCGAGCGCAGGGCTCATCACCAGCGACAGCGCGACGATGCCGGCGTCCGCCGCGCCGCTGTCGACGAACTGCGCCGTGTGCGCGATGTTCTCGCCGAGCACGAGCTTCGGCGCCATCGCGTCCCACACGCCTTCATGCGCCAGCGCCTCCTTCGCGCGCTTGCCGTAAGGCGCGTGCTCGGGGTTGGCGATGGCGAGCTTGCGCAGCAACGGCGAGTTCGGCAGCTCCTTGAGCGGCAGCCTCGCAAGTTCCGGCTTCAGGCTCCACAGCACGAGGTGGCCCACTGCATACAGTTTCGGCGCCGATGCGGCGATGCCTTGCTCGTGCAGCTGGCGCGGGTAGGCGATGTCGGCCGAGAAGAAGAGGTCGAACGGCGCGCCGTTGCGCAGCTGCGCCGCCAGCTTGCCCGAGGCACCGAACACCAGCTCGACCTTGTCTGACGGGTGCGCGGCGCGGAACGAAGCGGCCACCTCCTGCAGCGCGGATTGCAGGTCGGCGGCGGCGGCAATGGTGATCTCGCCGGCGCGGCAGTTCAGCGCGGCGACGATGCCGAGCAGCAGCGCGAGGCGGCGCAACACACGGGGCATGGCGATGACGCCGCAGCGATGCGGCGGGAACGAGCGTTGTGCAGTAGTCTACATAACGCGCGGCGCTGCCTCGGCCGGCTCGGGGCCACGCCAGGTGCCGCCGTCGATCACGTCGAGCTTCATCGGCCGCCCGCCTTCGCGCGCGGAGACGTAGATCGCCTCCATCAGCCGCTGGTCCTGCAGGCCTTCCTCGCCCGGCGAATAGGGGCGGCGGCCCTCGCGCACGCACGAGGCCATGTGGTCCATCTCCAGCGCGAACGGGTCGGCCGCGGGCAGCGGCGGCTCGTCGACCGCGGTCTGCCCGCGCGCGGCTGCGGCCACGCGCAGCTTCAGGCCGGCGTGGGAATACGCGGGGTCGAGCTCGGCCCAGCCCTCGGTGCCCACGAGGCGCAGGAAATTGCAACGGTGCGTGCCGTAGCTGGTGTGGCACATCGCGCGCAGCCCGCTCGGAAAGCCGAGCGTGAAGTGCACCGTCTCTTCCACTTCGCGAAAGCGCGAGTCGCCGAGCGGCGACTGCTGGATCGCGGCGATCTCGTAGGGTTCCTCGCCACTGAGATAGCGCACGCCGTTGATGCAGTAGATGCCGATGTCGGGCAGCGCGCCGCCGCCGGACAGCGCGCGCTGCAAGCGCCACTGCGGTGTGTTCTCGATCTGGAAGGCGTGGCTGGAGAGGAAGGTCTTGAGCCGCCCCAGCTTGCCCTCCTTCACCAGCCGCCGCAGCGCGCGGTCGGCCGGGTCGTACTGGCAGCGGTAGGCCACCATCAGCCGCCGGTCGGCGCGCTGGCAGGCCTCGATCATCTGCCGGCACTCGAACACGCTGATGGCCATCGGCTTCTCGCACAGCACATGCTTGCCCCCACGTGCCGCGCGAATCGTGTATTCCGCATGCAGGCTGTTGGGCAACACGACCTCGACATCGGCCTGGTCGGCCAGGCGGTCGAAGTTGGCGTAGTCGAACACCATCGAGTCTTGCAGCTTGTGTTTGCGCGCGAGCTTCAGCGCCTTGTCGCGGTGGCCGCTGACCAGTGCCGCCACGCGGCAATGCTGCGTGTGCGCGAAGGCAGGCAGGATCTGCCCGAGCGCGAGCTTGCCGAGGCCGACGATTGCAAATCCGACGCGATCGTTCATGAGGCTTTGGCGCATCAGGCGGCGGCCGATTGGCCGCCGGGTCTCGCGAGCGCGAGCAGCATGGCGATCAGTTCCCGCGGGTCGGCCGGCTTGGCCAGATGCACCTGGAAGCCGGCCATCAGCGCGTGCGTGCGGTCGCCGACCTCGGCGTGGCCGGTCAGCGCGATCGCCGGCACGCGCGCATCGAGCGTCACGCCGCGCTGCTGCTCGAGCGCGCGGATGCGGCGGATCAGCTGGTAGCCGTCGTCGTCGCCCAGGCTGATGTCGCAGACGATCGCCTGCGGCCACTCGCGGCCCTCGTGCTGCTCCAGCCAGGCCAGCGCCGTCGCCTCGCCGTCGCAGGCCTGCACGCGCGCGCCTTCGGCCTCGAGCAGCATTTGCAGCGCCTCGCGTGCATCGGCCGCATCGTCGATGGCCATCACGCTCAGGCCCTGCAGCGCGCGCGGGCCGGGCTCGGCGGGGGGTGCCTCGTCGGCGCCGACGGCGCGCAATGGAAGCTCGATCACATAGCGCATGCCGTGCCCCGCCGCCGGCGGCTCGATGTGGAACACGCCCCCCTGGCGCTCGATGGTCGAGCGCAGCTGCAGCGGGTCGGGCGCGGTGTCGGTGCCGTAGGGCGGCGCCTGCAGCGGTGCGTGCGACACCAGCTTCAGCCGCGGCGACGGAGCCTGGCGGCCGTCGGTGATGCTCAGGCGCGCGAACGCGTCGCGGCGCTCCAGCTTGAGCTCGATGCGCCCGCCCACCGGCGTGGCCTCCAGCGCCTGCATGCACATCTCGCGCAGCGCCTGCGCCAAGGTGCCCGGGTCGCCGGTGACGCGCGCGTTGTCGAGGTCGACGTCGCTGTAGATCCTCACGCCGCGCGTGTCGAAGGCCTCGCGCAGGCCGTCCACCGCATTGGCCATCAGCACCGCCAGGTTCACCGACTGGCGCGCCAGGCGCCGCTCCAGCCGCTCGACCTGCGCCTGCTGGCGCTGCAGGTTCCACAGCTGCGCATACAGGCCTTCGCGTGCGAGCAGCTCGTCGTGGCGGCCGCGCTCGACGATGCGGCCCTTGTCCATCACGATGATCTCGTCGGCATTGACGATGGTCGACAGCCGGTGCGCGATCATCAAGGTGCTGCGCCCGAGCGCGATGCGGTCGAGCTCGCTCTGGATTGCGCGCTCGGCGCGCGTATCGAGTGCCGAGGTGGCCTCGTCGAAGATCATGATCGGCGGGTTCTTCAGGAAAGCGCGCGCGATCGCGATGCGCTGCTTCTCGCCGCCGGAGAGCTTCAGAGCGCGCTCGCCGACCCGCGTGTCGTAGCCCTCGGGCAGCGACAGGATGAACTCGTGCACTTGCGCTGCCTTGGCGGCGTCGATGATCTCCGCCAGGCTCGCCCCTGCACGGCCGTAGCCGATGTTGAAGGCGATGCTGTCGTTGAACAGCACGGTGTCCTGCGGCACCACGCCGATCGCCTCGCGCAGCGTGGCGAGCTTGAGCGAGCGCACGTCCTGCCCGTCGATGGCGATGCGGCCGGCTTGCACGTCGTACAGGCGCAGCAGCAGCCGCGCCAGCGTCGACTTCCCCGAGCCGCGGCCGCCGACCACCGCCACCGTCTTGCCGGCCGGGATGAGGAAGCTCAGGTCCTGCAGGATCTGGTGGCCCGGTTCGTAGGAGAAGTCCACGCGCTCGAACACCACTTCGCCGCGCGCCACCGACAGCGCCGCGGCATCGGGCCGGTCTTCGATCTCGGGCTTCCGCTCGAGCCGTGCGAACAGCTTCTCGGTGCTCGCCAGCGCATCGCGCCCCTCGCGGAAGATGAAGCCCAGCGCGTTCAGCGGCAGGCAGATCTGCAGGAGGTAGCTGTTGACCAGCACCAGGTCGCCCACCGTCATCGTGCCGCGCACGATCTGCTCGCCGGCCAGCAGCATCACCGCGGCGACGCCGGCGGCGATGATTGCGCCCTGCCCCAGGTGCAGCGCCGATAGCGCGCGCCGGTTGCGCACGCTGCCCTCGACCCACTGGTCGAGCACACCGGCATAGCGCTCGCGCTCGAAGCCCTCGCGCGCATGGACCTTCACCGTCTCGTAGTTGATCAGCGTGTCGGCCAAGTGGCCCGTGGCGCGTGCGTCGAGCTCGTTCACGTGCCGCTGGCGCAGCGTGCGGCGGCTGGTCAGCGTGGTCGTGCAACCGGCGTAGACGAAGAAGGTCGCGATGATGATCAGCGAGAACCACAGGCTGTAGCCGCTGGCCATCACCAGCAGCACGGCGGTGAACTCCACCACGGTGGGCACGACGGTGGACAGCCCGGGGCCGAGCAGGAAGCCGACGCCGGCGGTGCCACGCTCGACATCGCGGATCAGCGCGCCGGTGTTGCGCTGCACGTGAAAGCGCGGGTTCAGCGCCAGCAGGTGGCCGAAGCTGCGCTCCGCGAAGGAAGCGACCGCGCGTTGCGTGACACGCGCGAACACCATGTCGCGCAACTCGGTGAACAGCGCGCCGGCAAAGCGCAACATCGCATAGCCCAGCAGCAGGAACACCGGCACCAGCACCAGCGTCGGCGTGCCGGGAGGCGCGGGCCCGGCCTGGCTGCCGTACGGCGTGGCCAGCGACTCCGGGCGGCTCAAGCTGTCGATGATGAACTTCAGCAGCAGCGGCACCAGCACGGCGCTGATCTTGGCCAGCACGAGCAGGCCCAGCGCCAGCAGCGTGCGCTGGCGGTAGCGCCACAACGCTTCCCACAAGCCGGCGAAGACGCGGGACCTGGCTGCTTCGTCGTTAGCCATCGTGGGACCCGGGCAAACCGCGTGCCAGGTATGGGAATGCGACTTGCTCTGTATCACCTATAACCATCACATCACCGGAGACCGCATTGCGCATCGCCCTGGTCGCCCCGCTCTTCGAGAGCGTGCCGCCGCAGGCTTATGGCGGCACGGAGCGCGTGGTGTCCTACCTGGCCGAGGCGCTGGTCGAGATGGGCCACGACGTCACGCTGTATGCCAGCGGCGATTCGGTGACCACCGCGCGGCTGGTGCCGGTGTGCGAGCGCAGCCTGCGGCTCGATCCGCGGCGGCCCGACTGGATGGTCTGGCACACGATGATGCTCGACCGCGTGTTCGCCGCCGCCTCGAGCTACGACGTGATCCACCTGCACGTGGACACGCTGCATTTCCCGCTGGCGCGGCGCTGCCCGCGCCCTTGCCTGACCACCCTGCATGGCCGGCTGGACCTGCCCGACCTGCCGCCGCTGTACCGCCACTTCCCGGAGCAGCCGCTGGTGTCGATTTCACAGAGCCAGCGCGTGCCGCTGCCCGACGCGAACTGGCGCGCCACCGTGCCCCATGGGCTGCCGCGCCAGCTCTACCGCTTCCATGAGCAGGCCCAGGACTACTTCGCCTTCGTCGGTCGCGCGTCGCCGGAAAAGCGCGCGGACCGCGCGATCGACATCGCCATCGGCTGCGGCACGCCCTTGCGCATTGCGGCCAAGGTCGACGAGGCCGACCGTGCTTATTTCGAGCAGGTGATCCGCCCGCGGCTGGATCACCCGCTGGTGAAGTTCGTCGGCGAGATCGCGGAGCGCGAGAAGAACGAGCTCATCGGCGGCGCCAAGGCGCTGCTGTTCCCGATCGACTGGCCCGAGCCTTTCGGGCTGGTGATGATCGAGGCCTTCGCCTGCGGCACACCGGTGATCAGCTTTCCCGGCGGGTCGGTGCCCGAGGTGCTGGAGCACGGCGTCACCGGCTTCATGGTCCACGACATCCAGGAGGCGGTGGCCGCAGCACGGCGCATCCACGAGATCGACCGCCGCCGCTGCCGCGCCGAGTTCGAGCAGCGCTTCACGTCCGACCTGATGGCCCAGCGCTATCTCGACGTGTACGTAGGGTTGTCCGATGGCGTTTTGAAGGCCGCCTAACATCGTCGGACCACGTCACAACGACGGAGGCTCACCGTGCCCGATACCATCAAGATCGGTGACAAGTGGTACGTCGCCGTCACCGAGGCGCGCATCGATGATGATCCGCAGGTGCTCAAGCACGGCGAGACCTTCGTGATGTTCGATCGCTTCGGCGACCTGCAGGCGCTCGGTTCCAGCGACCAGGGCCTGTACCACGAGGACACGCGCTATCTGTCGCAGCAGCTGCTGCTGATCGACGGCGTGCGCCCGATGTACCTGAGCTCGAGCCCGAAGGACGACAACAGCCTGCTGATCATCGAGCTGATGAACCCCGACCTGCGCGCCGCCGACGGGCAGACCGTGCGCGTGGCCAAGGGCTCGCTGCACATCTTCCGCTCCAAGCTGCTGTGGCAGGCCTCGTGTTACGAGCACATCCGCGTCACCAACCATGGCCGCGAGGCGGTGAGCGCGACGCTGCGCTTGAGTTTCGATGCCGATTTCGTCGACCTGTTCGAGGTGCGCGGCATGATCCGCGAGCGCCGCGGCGAGCGCGGGCCCGACGTGGTGGGGGCCAACGAGGTGCTGCTGCCCTACCGCGGGCTGGATGCCCGCGATCGGCGCACGCGCGTGCAGTTCGAGCCCGCCCCGACGCGGCTGAGCGCGCGGCTGGCCGAGTTCGACCTGCGCCTCGATCCCGAGCAGGAGGTGCACCTGTACTGCACCGTGTGCTGCGAGCCCGACGCCGAGCGAGGGCCGTGCACCGTGCGCTACGAGGACGCCATGCGCCGCAACAACAGCGAGCGCCATGCGGCGATGCACCAGCTGTGCCGCCTCGAAACATCGAACCCGCTGGTCAACCTGTGGATCGAGCGCTCGCTGTCCGATCTCGCGATGCTCACCACCGACTTGAGTACCGGCCCCTATCCGTACGCCGGCGTGCCGTGGTACGCCACCACCTTCGGGCGCGACGGCATCCTCACTGCGCTCGAGTTCCTGTGGATCGACCCGACGCTGGCGCGCGGCGTGCTCGGCTTCCTCGCCGCCACGCAGGCCACCGAGGAGAACGCGCAGCGCGATGCCGAGCCGGGCAAGATCCTGCACGAGGCGCGCAAGTGCGAGATGGCGCGCACCGGCGAGATACCTTTCGAGCGCTATTACGGCACCGTCGATGCGACGCCGCTGTTCGTCGCGCTGGCCGGCGCGTACGTGGATCGACCGCCACGGCGACTTCGACGGCGACGGCTTCGTCGAATACCGCCGGCGCAGCAACGAAGGCCTGGTACAGCAGGGCTGGAAGGACTCGCAGGACTCGGTGTTCCATGCCGACGGGCGCCTGGCCGAGCCACCGATCGCGTTGTGCGAGGTGCAGGGCTACGTCTACGAGGCGCGGCGCGCGGCCGCGCTGCTGGCGCGCGCGCTGGGCGACACGGTGCTCGCGGTCGGCCTCACCGAGCAGGCGCACGAGCTGCAGGAGCGCTTCGAGCACGCCTTCTGGTGCGAGGAGATCGGCTGCTATGCGCTGGCGCTCGATGGCGACAAGCAGCCCTGCCGCGTGCCCACCTCCAACGCCGGCCACACGCTGTGGTGCGGCATCGCTTCACCGGCGCACGCGGCCCGCGTCGCCGAGTCGCTGCTGGGCAGCGACTTCTACAGCGGCTGGGGCATTCGCACCGTTCCCTGCAAGCGCGCGCGCTACAACCCGATGTCGTACCACAACGGGTCGATCTGGCCGCACGACAACGCGCTGATCGCCGGCGGCATGGCGCGCTATGGCCACACCGGCGAGGCGTTGCGCGTGTTCGGCGGGCTGTTCGATGCGAGCCTGTATTTCGACCAGCACCGCATGCCCGAGCTCTTCTGCGGCTTCCCGCGGCGCTCCGGCGAAGGGCCGACGCGCTACCCGGTGGCGTGTTCGCCGCAAGCCTGGGCCGCGGCCGCGGTGTTCGCGATGCTGCAGGCCTGCCTCGGTCTGGAGGTGCGCGCCGAATCGCCCGAGGTGCGCTTCAACGCGCCAAGGCTGCCGGAATTCATCCAATGGATGCGGGTGCACAAACTGTCGGTCGGCGACCGGCATGTGGACCTGCTGCTGCAGCGCTATCGCAACAACGTGGGCATCGATGTAACGGACAAACACGGAGACATCGACGTGGTGGTGGCAATCTAGCGAGATGCCAAAACCACTGAAGATCACGTTGATCGTGGTCGGCGCGCTCGTCGCGCTGCTCGCCGTCGCCGGCGCCATCATCGCCGCCACCTTCGACCCGAACACCTACAAGCCGCTGATCATCGAGCGCGTGCAAAAGGACAAGCAGCGCACGCTGGCGATTCCCGGCGCCATCAAGCTGAGTTTCTTTCCCAAGCTCGGCGTCGAGCTCGGTGCGGTGTCGCTGTCGGAGCATGCGAGCGCGGCGCCGTTCGCGTCGGTGCAGTCGGCACGCGTGTCGCTGGCGCTGCTGCCGCTGCTGCGCAAGCAGGTGATCGTCGATCGCGTGAAGGTCGATGGGCTGCGCGCGACGCTCAAGCGCACGAAGGATGGCAAGACCAACATCGACGATCTGCTCGGGCCCTCGCAGCCGAAGGACGAGAGCGCCGCACAGCCAAGCGAGGCGGCGCAGTT
>VBDL01000105.1 GCA_005884255.1 Betaproteobacteria bacterium
ACTGTGGACTGGCCCGCGCGCTGGAGGAGACATTGACATGTCAAGCCCACTCTCGGCCGGCACCGCGGCCATCCGCACCTTGGCTCTAGTCGGGCCCGCGGCTGCCGGCAAGACCTCCCTGGCCGAAGCGCTGCTGCAGCGCGCCGGCGCCATCGGCGCCGCAGGCAGCCTCGAACGCGGCTCCACGGTGAGCGACTTCGACCCCCTGGAGCGCCGCATGCAGCACTCGCTGAACGCGGCGGTGATGCACCTGACCCACCAGGACACGCGCATCCACTTCATCGACACGCCCGGCGCGCCGGACTTCCTCGGCCAGTCGCTGCCGGCGCTGGAGGCGGTGGACACCGCCGCCGTGGTCATCAACGCGAGCCTCGGCATCGAGCCGATGGCGGTGCGCATGATGGACTACGCCGCATCACGCCATCTCGACCGGCTCATCATCGTCAACAGGATCGACGCGCAAGGCGTCAATCTACCCGGTCTGCTGGAAGAGATCCGCGAGGCTTTCGGCAAGGAGTGCCTGCCGCTGAACCTGCCCGATGGTGGCGGCAGCAAGGTGGTGGACTGCTTCTACAACCGCGAGGGCCATTCCGACTTCGGCTCGGTCGATGCGGCGCACCGCGCGCTGGTCGAGCAGGTGGTCGAAGTCGATGCGGCCTTCGTCGACCGCTACCTCAACGATGGCGACGTCGATGCCAGCGAGCTGCATGCCCCGCTGGAGCAGGCGCTGCGCGAGGGCCATCTGATCCCGGTGTGCTTCGTCTCCGCGCGCAGCGGGGCCGGCGTGGCCGAGCTGCTCGACGTGATGGTCAAGCTGCTGCCGCATCCGGGCGAAGGCAACCCGCCGGAATTCCTGAAGGGCGAGGGCGCCGACGCGAAGCCGATCAATGCGACGCAGGACGCGAGCGCGCATGTGCTGGCCCATGTGTTCAAGGTCACGGTGGACCCCTTCGTCGGACGCATGGGCATCTTCCGCATCCACCAGGGCACGGTCACCAAGGACAGCCTCTTGTACATCGGCGACGGCCGCAAGCCTCTCAAGGTGGGGCACCTGTTCATGCTGCAGGGCAAGGACCATGTCGAGGTGCAGCGCGGCGAGCCGGGCGACGTCTGCGCAGTGGCCAAGGTCGACGAGATCCACTTCGATGCGGTGCTGCACGATGCCGCTGAGGATGACCATATCCACCTGAAGCCGCTGGACTTCCCCATCCCCGTGCACGGGCTGGCGATCGAGCCCAAGCGCCGCGGCGACGACCAGCGCATGTGGGAGATCCTGCAGAAGCTGATCGATGAAGACCCGTGCCTGAAGGTCGAGCATGTGGCGAACACCAACGAGACCATCGTCTACGGCCTCGGCGAGCTGCATCTGCGCGTGCTGCTGGAGCGCCTGCGCGAGGTCTACAAGTTCGACGTCAACACGCGGCCGCCGCGCATCGCCTACCGCGAGACGATCACCGCCAACGCCGAGGGCCATCACCGCCACAAGAAGCAGACCGGCGGCGCCGGCCAGTTCGGCGAGGTGTTCCTGCGCGTCGAGCCGATGCCGCGCGGCAGCGGGTTCGAGTTCGTCGACCAGGTCAAGGGCGGAACGATTCCAGGGCAGTTCATCCCCGCGGTCGAAAAGGGCGTGCGCGAGGTGCTGGGCTCCGGCGCCATCGCCGGGTATCCGGTGGTGGACATCCGCTGCATCGTCTACGACGGCAAGCACCACAGCGTGGACAGCAAGGAGATCGCCTTCGTCACCGCGGGACGCAAGGCCTTTCTCGCGGCCATCAAGGAGGCGCGGCCGATCGTGCTGGAGCCGATCGTCAACGTGGAGATCACCGCGCCAGCCAGCGCGATGGGCGACATCACCGGCGACCTGTCGGCCAAACGCGGCCAGGTCAGCGGCACCACCAACGGCGCCGGCGGCAGCATGGTCGTGCGCGCGTTGGCACCGCTGTCGGAGCTGGCCGGCTATCAGTCACGCCTGAACGCGATGACCAGCGGCCAGGGCCGCTATACGCTGGAGCTGAGCCACTACGACCCCGTGCCGCCGAATGCACAGACGCAGCTGGTGTCGCAATACCAGGTGAAGGACGAAGAGTAGCTGACAGCTCCCGGTCGCGGATTACCGCGACCACCCTCCGAGAGGGTGCCGTCTTGCTTGGGAGCGGCCCGGCGCGGCGACGGCTCGTTCAGTCCGCATCGCCGACCGGCCCCGGATCCTTGTCCTCGTCATCCTTCGCGCGCCGGTCGAGCCCGGCGCGCAGCGGGCGCAACTCGTCGATCAGCACCGACGTGGGGTGCGCGCGCACCAGACGCAGCGCGGGCGGCGGCAGCGTCGTCGAATAGAGCTCATGGAACAGGCGCTCGCCGCGCCGCCAGTCGAGCGCCGCGTTGATGCCCACGCCGAGCACGCACAGCGAACCGAACACCCACGCGATGGCGCGCTCGCGGCCAGGCAGCAGCAGGGCCACGTGGGTGGCGATCCAGGCTGACGCCACCCCCCAGCCGACCCAGCCGCGGATGTGGCTCAAGCCGGGCCACGACAGCGCGAACGAGGCGAGCGCGAGCAGCGCATCGAGCACCAGCCCGGCCAGTGCGAAGCCGAGCAGCACACGCAGATGCGGCAGCACGCTGAAGCGGCGCTGGAACAGCTTGGAGCCCAGGCCCCACAGCGAGCACCACACGGCGTCACCGAACACGGTGCCCAGCAGCAGCGGCACGTATTCGTCCCAGCGCGCGCCGGGGTCGTTGTCCAGCCACAGCAGCGCGGCCACCCATAGCAGCAGCGCTGCCGACGCAGCGCCGGTCAGCAGCGCATGGCGGCGCTGCGCCGGGTGCGCGAGCGGCTGCTCCGGCGCCAGGGCCTCGCCGGCCAGGCGCACGCGCAGCTCGCTGCGGCCGACGCTCCACACGCTACCGGCCGGCAGCACGGCGCTGTGGCCGCTGGTCAGCTCGACATCGCCCCAATTGGCGCCATTGACGCTGTCGCCCACGCTCAGCGTGAGGCCGGCGTCGGCCATGTCCAAGGTCGCGTGGTGCGGCGCCACGTGCGGGTCGTGCAGCACCACATCGCACTCGAGCGCGCGGCCCACCGTGACCGGCCAGCGCACGACCGGCACCACGTGTTGCACGCGGCGGTCGTGGTCGAGCACCTCGATCAGTGCGAGCCGTTCCATGCGAAGCCTTGCAGGTAATGGTCGGTCAGGCGCAGCGCGTTGTCGAAATCGAAGCCACGCGCATCGAGCCGTCCTTGCACGCCTTCCTTGCTGGCGTCGACGGTCGCGACCAGCACCGACACGTCGTACAGCCCTTTGAGCTTGCGATAGGCCGACAGGCAGACCACCGCGCGCAGCGGCAGCCCGTCGCGGTCGACGAAGCGCTCCTTGCACTGCGGTGCGGTGGTCGACGCACCGCCGCCGAAGAACTCGTTGCGGAAGCTCGCCGAGTAGGCGCGCGAGAAGCGCAGCACGCCCAGCTTGCTGCCGTCGTAGGCCTCGTGGCGCACCGTGAGGTGGCCCGTCTGCAGCCGCCCGCTGACGAACACCGCGTTGTCCATCTGGCAGTCGGAGCGCTGGAACTCCAGGCCCTTGGTCTCTGCGGGCGAGCTCGAGCCCCAGCAGCGCATGAAGTCTTCCTGCGGCACCGGGATGCGGTAGCGCGCATGGCCGGCGCTGCGCCACTGCTGTGCGATGAACTTCTGCGTCAGCAAGGCCTGGTGAGTGAACAGCTGGCGCGTCAGCTCGGGGTAGACGTCGGTGGTGATCGGCGGCGCATTGCGCCCGCGCTCGAGCAGCTCGATCGCGAACTGCGCCGGCACGAGGAAGCTCACCATCTGGCCGTCGCGCCGCGTGGCGACGTTGACGCCCATCACCCGGCCTTCGCCGTCGAGCGCCGGGCCGCCGCTCATGCCCGGGTTCAAAGCGCCGGCAAAGAAGATCTGCGGATAGAAGCTTCGCTCGGCCAGCCCGTTGTAGTTGCCTTCGAGCACCGCGAAGCCCACGTCCAGCGGGTTGCCCAGCGAGAAGATGCGCTCGCCCTTGGCCAGCGCCTTGTCGCGCGGGCGAAAGGCGAGCGCCGCATGCTTCACGGCAGCGGCCTTGTCGAGCGGCACCATGCGCAGCAGTGCGAGGTTGTGCACCGCGTCGAAGGCGAGCAGCTGAAACTGTCCGCTGGAGCCTTCGGCGCGCGTGTAGGTCAGGCGGTAGCGCTGCGGCTGCAGCGCGACCTGGCTGACCACGTGATAGTTCGTGATGACATGGCCTTCGTCGCTGACGATGAAGCCGGAGCCCACCGAGGCTTGGCTGTCCTGGTCCTTCAGCAGCGTGCGCACCTGCAGCAGCTTGTCGCGCGTGGTCTCGTAGGCGCGCTGTGCGCTCGCCGAGACCGACGGTTTGGCCTCGGCGGGGTCGGGCGCGGTCTGCGCCCGGGCCAGGCCACCAGCGCACAGCGCGATCAGCACGCCGCCCAGGTAACGCAATTGCAAACTCATCGCGCCATTCTGACCGATGCGCCGCAGGCGCTGGCACTCATTCCGGTGTCCGCAGCGGGGCATCGGCCGGCAGCGGCAGGCCGAAGAGCTCGTCCAGCACCTGCAGCACGTCGTCTCTCGAGGCCAGGTGCCGCGTCTCGATGTCGATGCCGCGGTCGATCGTCAGGTCGCGGTTGCGCAGCACATAGCGCGCATCGACGGCGACGCGCTGCGCCGTCAGGGTCTGCACGAAGCGCGAGTCCGGGTGCGTCGACACGTAGTGGTTCGACATCTCCACGTCCACCGCATGCTGCGGCTCCAGCGTGAAGGCATACAGGTCCATCCACGCATCGTCGACCAGCGACTGCATCACGCGCAGGCCCGGCTCCTCGGGCACCACGCGGTGCACCCACGGCAGCGACTGCACCTCGCCCAGCGGATCGAGCGGCGCCGGCCGCAGCAGGCCATCGGCACCGAAACCCACGTCGGCCAGCCAGCGCTCGCCGCCCACGTGCACCTGCAACACCATGTGCGTGCGCGGCAGCACGCGCTGCGCGCCGCGGCGCACGCGCGCGAGCAGGATGTCGACCTCGAAGCCGATCGCGCGCAACACCGCGGCCAGCAAGGTGTTCTGCTCGAAGCAGTAGCCGCCGCGGCGTGCCTGCACCAGCTTGGCCTGGAGGCTCGGCAGGTCGACGCGGATCGGCCGGCCGAGCATCAGGTCGAGGTTCTCGAAGGGGATGTGCGTGGCATGCGCATGGTGCAGCGCCTGCAGCACCGGCAGCGTCGGGTCGAGGGGGCCGCGGTAGTCGATACGTCGCAGGTAGGCGCCCAGGTCGAGCACCGTATCGGAGCCATTCATGCAGGGATTCTTTCAGGTCATCGCCAGCGGCCGCTTCTTGCGCGGCGGCGGGAACAGGGTGTCGAGTTCGCTGAGTGCCGCGGCATCGAGCTGCAGCGACGTGGCCGCAAGGTTGTCGCGCAGATGCTGTTCCTGCACGGCCTTCGGGATCGCGATGACCTCGCGCGACTGCAACCACGCCAACGCGAGCTGCGCCGGTGTCGCGTTCAAGCGCTGCGCCAGCGGCTGCAGCGCCTTGGCACGCGCCAGAGTGCCCTGGTCGATCGGGCAATAGGCCATCAGCGCGACGCCGTGCTCGCGCAGCCATGGCAGCAGATCGAACTCGATGCCGCGTTCGCTCAGCGAGTAGTAGACCTGGTTGGCGGCGCAGTGCGTGCCGTCGGCCGTGCGCCACAGCTCGGCCATGTCGTCGACATCGAAGTTGCTCACGCCCCATTGCCTGATGCGTCCTTCAGCGTGCAGCTGCTCGAAGCCGGTCACCGTGTCGGCCAGCGCGTGGGCGCCGCGCCAGTGCAGCAGGTAGAGGTCGAGGTGGTCGAGCTGCAGGCGCTTGAGGCTGCGCTCGCACGCGGCCTGCGTCCCGGCGCGGCTGGCGTTGTGCGGATAGACCTTGCTGACGATGAAGAGCTCGTCGCGCGTCACGTCCCCGACGCGCAGCGCATCGCCGAGCGCCTCGCCCAACGCCTCTTCGGCGCCGCCCTCGCCATACATCTCGGCGGTGTCGAAGAGCCGATAGCCGAGCTCGATGGCGCGGCGGATCGCGGCCACCTCGCTGCGACGCGCGCGCGACGATTCGCCCATGCGCCAGGTGCCGAGGCCGAGCGCCGGCACCTGCGCGCCGCCAGGCAGCCGCAGCTTGCGCATCGGGTGCTCAGGCATGGCTCGTGCGCGCAGGCAGCGCGTCGACCACCGGCCCCTTGCCGCTGAAGCGATCGAGCGCGAGGTAGATCACCGGCGTGATGTACAGCGTGATGG
>VBDL01000806.1 GCA_005884255.1 Betaproteobacteria bacterium
CCCGACGTGAAATCGCTCGACGGCCCGTCGGGCGCCGAGGTCGACTTCACCGACCTGCATGCCTGGTGCGAGGTCTACCTGCCGGGCGCCGGCTGGGTCGGCCTCGATCCGACCTCGGGCCTGCTGGCCGGTGAGGGCCACATCCCGGTGGCGTGCACGCCGGAGCCGTCGAGCGCGGCGCCGGTCAGCGGCGCGGTCGATGAGTGCGAGGTCGCGTTCTCGCACGAGATGAAGATCACGCGCGTCTACGAATCGCCGCGCGTGACCAAGCCGTACACCGACGAGCAGTGGCAAGGCATCGTCGCGCTCGGCCACGCGGTGGACGCGCAGCTCGACGCGCAGGACGTGCGCCTGACGATGGGCGGCGAGCCGACCTTCGTGGCAGTGGAGGACCGCGACGGCGCCGAATGGAACACCGACGCGCTGGGGCCGACCAAGCGCGGCTTCGCGCAGTCGGTGACGCACAAGCTGCGCGACAAGTACGGCGCCGGCGGCTTCCTGCACTTCGGCCAGGGCAAGTGGTACCCCGGCGAGCAGCTGCCGCGCTGGGCGCTGACGATTGGCTGGCGCGCCGACGGCGAGCCCTGCTGGCACGACCCGTCACTGTTCGCCGACGAGCGCGAGCCGCACCACTACACCGACACCGACGCCAAGCGCTTCATCGATGCGCTGACCGCACGCCTCGGCCTGGACGCGAAATACGTGATGCCAGGCTACGAGGACACCTGGTACTACCTGTGGCGGGAGCGCCGGCTGCCGGTCAACGTCGATCCCTTCGACTCGAAGCTCGACGACGAGATGGAGCGCGCGCGCCTGCGCCGCCTCTTCACGCAGGGCCTGGACAAAGTCGTCGGCTACGTGCTGCCGCTCAAGCGCGAGCGGCAGGTCGGCATGCACCGGCCCCTGGTTCGTGCGCGACGAGCGGCTGTACCTGACCCCCGGGGATTCGCCGATGGGCTACCGGCTGCCGCTCGATTCGCTGCCGTGGGTGGACAAGGCCGACTACCCGTACGTGATCGAGCAGGACCTGTTCGCGCCACGCGCCGGGCTGCCCGCGGCGGCCGAACTGCGCAGGCAGGACCGGGGTTATGACGCGCGCCATGCCGGCACCGGCTTCGCCGAGGGCGGCCGCGTCGCGGTGCAGGGCCAGCGCTGGCCTGGCGAAGGCGCGAGCGTGCCCGCGGCGCACGGCCCGCATGCGCCGGTGACGCCGCCGCCGCAGGCGCCCGACACCTTCCCGCAGCGCCAAGAGTCGGCCGGCTGGATCACGCGCGGCGCGCTGTGCGTCGAGCTGCGCGACCCCCAGCGCGCGAACGGCCCGAAGGCCGAGGAACAGCACGGCGGCAAGAGTGGCGTGCTCTATGTCTACCTGCCGCCGCTGGCGCACCTGGAGGACTACCTCGCGCTGCTTGCCGCGGTCGAGGCCACCACCGCCGAGCTCGGCGTGAAGATCGTGCTCGAGGGCTACCCGCCGCCACGCGATCCGCGGCTGAAGACGCTGGCCGTCACGCCCGATCCCGGCGTGATCGAGATCAACATCCACCCGGCGCACGACTGGAGCGAGCTGGTCGACCACACCGAGTTCCTCTACGAGGCGGCGCACGAATCGCGGTTGTCGAGCGAGAAGTTCATGCTCGACGGCCGCCACACCGGCACCGGCGGCGGCAACCACTTCGTGCTCGGCGGCGCGACGCCGGCCGACAGCCCGTTCCTGCGCCGCCCCGATCTGCTGGCCAGCCTGCTGACCTTCTGGCACAACCATCCGAGCCTCAGCTACCTGTTCTCGGGTCTCTTCATCGGCCCGACGAGCCAGGCGCCGCGCATCGACGAGGCGCGCAACGACCAGGTCTACGAGGTCGAGATCGCGCTGCGCGAGATCGAGCGGCAGGTGGCTGCGAATGGCGAATGCCCGCCATGGATCGTCGACCGCACCTTGCGCAACCTGCTGATCGATGTCACCGGCAACACGCACCGCGCCGAGTTCTGCATCGACAAGCTGTACTCGCCCGACAGCGCCACCGGGCGCCTGGGCCTGCTGGAGCTGCGCGCTTTCGAGATGCCGCCGCATGCGCGCATGAGCCTGGTGCAGCAACTGCTGCTGCGCGCGCTGCTCGCGTGGTTCTGGCGCGAACCCTACACCGGCCACAGCAAGACGCGGCTGACGCGCTGGAACAGCGGGCTGCACGACCGCTTCCTGCTACCCAGCTTCGTCAAGCTCGACTTCGACGACGTCATGGCCGAGCTCGCCCAGGCCGGCTGCGCCTTCGATGCGCAATGGTTCGCACCGCACTTCGAGTTCCGCTTCCCGCTGATCGGGGAGGTGGCGGCGATGGGGGTGAACCTCACCTTGCGCGGCGCGCTGGAGCCGTGGCACGTGATGGGCGAGGAGGGCGCCGCGGGCACGACCGTGCGGTATGTGGACTCGTCGCTGGAGCGGCTGGAGCTCAAGGCCGAGGGCCTGAATGACAACCGCTTCGTCATCACCGCTAACGGCCGTGCGGTGCCG
>VBDL01000070.1 GCA_005884255.1 Betaproteobacteria bacterium
CGAACTGCGCGGACAGCGCCCATTCGGCGTTGTAGTGGCGCTCGACGATCCACTGTGCGATGGCACCGGTGAGCGTCTCGTCGTGCAGCAGCATTAGGTGCACGTCCAGCAGCGCAGACAGCTCCGGCGGTGCTTCCGGTGGCAGATCCTTTTTCAGCGCGGTCAATTCCTCCGCCACCGTGTCGCGCGCCGTGCGCAGGCGCTCGATCTCCTGACGCACGCGCTTGCCATCGACGAAGTAGTGGGCGACGTCGACACGGCTGGAGGCGATCAGCACCGCGCGGCCAATGGCCACACCGCGCGACACCGGCAACCCGAAGACCTGGAAGCTCATGGCAGCCACTTTAGCAGCGGCCCCTTCGACGCCACAGGGCCCGCCGCAAGGGCTTCCACCAGGGTCACGCGCCCGTCACACGAACTTCATGGCGGGGTCATGCGCTCGCGCCAGCATGCCCGCATTCGTTTGCGGAGCCCACGATGAGGGAATTGCCCCTGCCCACGCTGCCCATCGCCGACATTCGCGGCCACGCGCCGTCCCGGAGGTCACTTCACGACACACCGCCGGATGCCGCTCCCCGCGACCGCAGCGCGCTGGGGTTTGAAGTGGTTTGGGCTCGTCACGAAGATGAGGTTCGGCAAGCCCAGCGCCTGAGGTATCTGGTCTTCGCCGAAGAGATGGGCGCTCGCCTGAGCGTGCCGCAGGGCTCCCCGGTGGGCCACGACATCGACATGTTCGATCCCTTTTGCGAGCACCTGCTGGTGCGCGCCACCGGCGATGGCAGCGAGGCCGGCCAGGTGATCGGCACCTACCGCGTGCTCACGCCGGCCGCGGCGCGCCGTGTGGGCAGCCTCTACAGCGAGACGGAATTCGATCTGACGCGCCTGCGCCCCTTGCGCGAGCGCATGGTCGAGCTCGGCCGCTCCTGCGTGCACCCGGCCCACCGCTCGGGCGGCGCCATCCTCGCGCTGTGGGGCGCGCTGGCGGAATTCATGGACCGCAACAAGCTCGACACGATGATCGGCTGCGCCAGCGTCAGCATGCGCGACGGCGGTCACTATGCGGCCAGCCTGTGGCAGCGTCTGCGGCAGACCCACATGGCGGCCATCGAATGGCAGGTGCGGCCTCGGCTACCGCTGCCGGTGGACGAGCTGCAGCACGATCTGGACGTGGAAGCGCCGGCGCTGATCAAGGGTTACCTGCGCTGCGGCGCGAAGGTGCTGGGCGCACCGGCCTGGGACCCGGACTTCAACACCGCCGACCTGCCGATGCTGATGCGCATTGCCGAGCTGCCGTCGCGCTACCGCCGGCACTTCCTCGGCCGCTAGCGTTATTCGCCCTCGCCGAACCTGTCGTTGATCAACGCAACGATGGCGTTGTGCGCGGCCTGTTCGTCGTCGCCCTGAACCTCCATCTCGACCTCGGTGCCGAGGCCGGCGGCCAGCATCATCACGCCCATGATGCTCTTGGCGTTCACGCGCCGCCCATTGCGGCTCATGAAGATGTCGCTGCGAAAGCTCCCTGCCAACTTGGTCAGCTTCGCCGACGCGCGCGCGTGCAGCCCCAGCTTATTGCTGATCGTGATGGTCGACTTGATCATTCGCGGTGGTTTTGGAGGCCTGGTTTTGCGGCCGTGACACGGCCACCTGCATCACGCCCTGCGTGGCGCCGGCCAGCGCGCGGGTGACCAGGGCCTCCAGCGGCTCGTTGGCGTAACACAGAGTGCGCCACAGCATCGGCACGTTGATGCCGGTGAGCACCTTGACCTGCACGCCATCGGCCAGACGCTGCGCGACGTTGCACGGCGTGGCGCCGAACACATCGGTGAAGATCACCGCCTCCGGGTTGCGCACCTGCTGCAACAGCTCGTGCGCTTGCGCCTCGATCGCTTCAGGCGCCATCTCGGGCGAAACGTCCAGCGCCTGCAGCGCCGCCGCCGCCTCGGGGAAGGTGTGCTGCGCCACCGCCTTCAGCGACGACGCGAGCGGGGCATGGGCAATGATCAGCAGGCCAGGCATAGGGCAGGAGGTTCAACGTCGATTATCCGTCCGCGGCCGACACCGCCCCTTCAGTCGGAAAGGCGTATCGAGCCGAGGAAGGTCTCCACCCCCTCGCCATCGAGCGATGCGCCCAGCACCGACGCCTGGTAAATGCGGGTGCCGCGCGAGAACACAATGAGTTGCTGCTGCGTCGCCGAGCCATCGGGCAGATGGCCTCGAACCAGCAGACGGCGCGCCTGCGGCTGCGGCGTCGCACCGGCAACGTGCGGCAGTGGCAGCGCCTGAGCGTCGCCGGCCAGGTTGCGCGTTGCGGCATCGCCGAGCTGGATCAACGCTGCCGCGATGTGGCTCACGTCGCCCACGTCGGCCACCGCCAATGCGTAGGTGGCGCCGCCCGCACTGCAGGCATGCAAGGTCAGCGGCACGCGCACGCCGGCCAGCTCCAGCGGCCGCGTCTGGCTGCTCGGCTTGCAGGGGAACATCAACTGGGCGCCGCTGCCAGCGGGGCGCAGCTCACGCCAGTCGAGCGTGGGGGAGCAGGCAGCGAGGGCGAACAGGACGACCGAAGAGACCAACCGGTGCATCGCCCGGATTATGGGTGCCGCACAATGCCCGCTATGAGCCAAGCCTCCTCAACGCCCACCGCGCTGGATGGCGTGCGCGTGCTCGATCTGTCGCGCGTGCTGGCCGGCCCGTGGTGCACGCAGACGCTGGCCGACCTGGGGGCCGACGTGATCAAGGTCGAACGGCCGGGCAGCGGCGATGACACGCGAGGTTGGGGGCCGCCTTTCTTGAAGGACCGCGGTGGCGGCGAGACGCACGAGGCGGCCTACTTCCTCGGCTGCAACCGGAACAAGCGCTCGATCACCGTGGACATCGCGCAGCCCGCGGGGCAGGCGCTGATCCGCCGCCTGGCCGCGCAGTGCGATGTGTTCGTCGAGAACTTCAAGGTCGGCGACATGGCGCGCTACGGGCTCGACGCGCCCCGCCTCACCGCGCTGAATCCCCGCCTGGTCTATTGCTCGATCACCGGCTTCGGCCAGACCGGCCCGTATGCATCGCGCGCCGGCTACGACTATGCGGTGCAAGGCATCGGCGGGCTGATGAGCGTCACCGGCGAGCGTGACGACCTGCCGGGCGGCGGCCCGCAGAAGGTCGGCGTCGCGGTGGCCGACCTGTTCACCGGCATGTACGCCAGCGTCGCCATCCTCGCCGCGCTGCGCCATCGCGATGCCACCGGCCAGGGCCAGGTGATCGACATGGCGCTGCTGGATGCGCAAGTGGCGATGCTGGCCAACCTCGGTGCCAACTACCTCGTCACCGGGCAGAGCCCGCGGCGCGCCGGCAATGCGCACCAGAACATCGTGCCCTACCAGGTGTTCGAAGTGGCCGACGGCCACATCATTCTCGCGGTGGGCAACGACGGCCAGTTCGCGAAGTTCTGTGCCGTCGCAGGCCGTCCCGATCTGGCCGCGGACCCGCGCTTCACGAAGAACGCCGATCGAGTGCGCCAGCGGGAGGTTCTGGTGCCGCTGTTGGCCGACATCCTGAAGGCGCGCGCCAAGCAGGACTGGCTGGCCGCCCTCGAAGCCGCGCAGGTGCCGTGCGGCGCGATCAACAGCCTGGAAGAGGTGTTCGCCGACCCCCAGGTGCGCCAGCGTGGCATGACGGTGGAGATGCCGCATCCGCTGACCGATGCACTGCGCCTCGTCGCCAGCCCGCTGAAACTGTCCGGCACGCCGGTGCGCTATGACCACCCGCCGCCGCTGCTGGGCGAGCACACCGACGAAGTGCTCACGGATTTCGGCATCGGCGCCGACGAACGCGCCGCGCTACGGGCTCAAGGAGTCCTGTGATGGCCGACTTCGTACTCGTGCATGGCGCCTGGCATGGCGCCTGGTGCTGGAAGCGCGTCCTGCCCGGCCTGTGGGCGGCCGGCCATCGCGCCTTCGCCGTGACACTCACGGGCACCGGCGAGCGCGCGCACCAGCTGTCGCCGTCCATCACGCTGCGCACGCATGCCGACGACGTCGCCGCCGTCATCGAGGCAGAAGAGCTGCAGCAGGCCGTGCTGGTCGGCCACAGCTATGCCGGCATGGTCATCACCGCAGTGGCCGACCGTTGCCCCGAGCGCATCGCGCGCCTGGTCTATCTGGACGCGGTAGTGCCGCGGCCGGGCGAGAGCTGGTCCAGCACGCATGCGCCGGCGACGCAGGCACAACGCCGCGAGGCGATCGCGGCGACGGGCACGATCCCGCCGGCCGACCCGGCCGTATTCGGCCTGACCGGCGACGACGCCGCGTGGCTGGAGCGCCGGCAGACGCCGCATCCGGGTGGCGTCTACGACGAACCGCTGCAATTCGACCCGGCGCGGGTAGCCGCGCTGCCGCGCACCTTCATCGACTGCACCGCGCCGGCGCTGCCGACGATTGCAGCGATGCGCGAACGCGTGCGCCAGGAACCCGGTTGGCAGGTGCTCGAAATCGTTACCGGGCACGACGCAATGATCAGTGCACCGCGGGCTTTGCTCGACGCATTGCTGTCGCTGGCATCGGCGTGAACAATGCACGGGAGCAGCCCCGAGTTACGGGATGGACGCGCTCAGCGGCGCTTACGACCATGGCCCGGCGCGTATGGACATGTCAGATCTCAACTCCAACCCATCGCCGCTCCCCGCTGCCGGCAGCGAGGCGCAGGCCCATGACGACCAGCACTGGTCCGAGCTGCTCGGCCAGGTCGGGGCGGAGATCGCCGGGCCATTGACGGCCGCGATCGAGCGTGTCACCGCATTGGCCGTCACCGGCAAGATCGACCGCCACAACCTGCGCGCGCTGCGTGACGAGCTCGACCAGGCGCGCCGCGCCGGCATGCTCGGCCAGCAGCTGGCGCGCTTCGCATCGCGCCGCCTGCGCCAGAACCATGAACGACTTCAGCTGACGCAGATGCTGCGCGACGTGCTGCTGCAGCGCGGCCGCGAAACGCAGGCTCGGGGCGTGCAGCTGAAGCAGGTGCTGCAGCCGGTGGAAGTGCTGGCCGATGCGTCGCTGCTGTTCAGCTTGCTGAACACCGTGCTCGACTGGGCGCTGGCCTGCGCGCGCTCGCACATCGAATTCCGCGTCGAGCTGAAGTCATGGCCGGCGCACGGGCGCCTGAGCTGCCGCTTCGTGCACCGGCCGCTCGACGAGCTGGACGACGGCGCACCGGCCGACGCGCCGGCCGCCAGCAGCCTGGATTCGCTGACCTGGCGCCTGCTGCAGCAGACCGCGCTCGCGATGGGCTTGCGCATCGAGCGCCACGACGAGGCGACCACGACGCTGCTGGCGCTGGAATTCCCGCGCACGATCAGCGCGCAGCAGATGGAAGGCGTCAGCGCTGTGGAGCTGGACCAGGGCTTTGCGTCGTCGACCAACTCCAAACCGCTGGCCGGCAGCCACGTGCTGGTGCTGGCGCCGCGGCGCGAGGTGCGCTCGCAGGTGCGCGAGGCAATCCGCCACATGGGGCTGATCATCGACTTCGTCGGCTCCGTCGAAGAGGCGATGGAGTTCTGCGCCGACGGCCTGCCGCACGCGATCGTCTTCGAGTCTGCGCTGCGCGGCGAGCGTTTCGACGCGCTGCGCGGCGAGATCCTCGCCGAAGTGCCCGACTTCGTGTTCATCGAGCTCGCCGAGGAAGGCAAGGAGTTCGAGGTCTCGGGCTTCAGCAGCTCGGGCATGGCCCGCGTCGGTCGCGACGCGATCATGAGCTCGCTGCCGTCGGCGCTGCTGTTCGAGCTGTCGCGCGGAATGTAAGCGCCGGGCTCAGCCTCCGAACACGCGGCGCAGGATCGCGCTGCCGGTTCCGATCGGATCGCGGCGGATCTTTTTCTCTTCTTCCCCGATCATCAAGTACAGCCCGTCCAGCGCCTTGCCGGTCACGTAGTGCTGCACGTTGGCCTCGTCCGGGTTGAGCAGCCCGAAGCCGGCGGCCTTGGCGGCCAGCGCGTTGTACTTGTCGGCCAGCGCCACGCGCTGCGTCGCACGCGTGACGATGGGAAGGAACTTCACGACGAGCGGCTCGCGCGTCTTGCTGGCGAAGAACTCGGTCACCGAGGTGTCACCGCCGCGCACGATCTGCAGCGCGTCCTCGACGCTCATGCTCTTCACCGCATTGACGAGCAGCGGCTTGGCCTCGGGCACCGCCGCTTCCGCCGCGCGGTTCATTGCGGTGACCAGCTCGTCGACCTGGTGCTGCTGGCCGAGCGCGCGCAGCAGCTGCGCCGCCTGCTGCAGCGCGTGGGGCAGCGCAATGCGCACCTGCGGGTTGCCGAGAAAGCCGTCGGTGCGACCGAGCTGGCCGACGGCCGCCACCGCGCCGCGCTGCAGGGCCGCGCGGATGCCGCCGGCGGCATCGCTCTCGCTCGCGGGCGCAGCGCGCACGGCGCCGGCCAGCGCCAGGGAACTCCAGGAAAACATCGCTGTCGTAAACTGCCTGCGTCTCATCGAATCCCCTGCCATGAAGCTGTCCCGCCCCGTGATTTTCGGCGCCGTCGCGCTGGCCCTGGCCGCCGGCGCGGGGCTCGCGTGGCGCGGCTTGAGCACGCACGAGCGTGTGCCTGAAGTGTCGTACACCTTGCTCGACGGCACGGCGGGCAGCACGGCGCAGTGGCAGGGCAAGGTGGTGCTGGTGAACTTCTGGGCCACCAGCTGCACGACCTGCATGCACGAGATGCCGCAGATCGTCTCCACCTACGAGAAGTACAAGGGCCGCGGCTACGAGACCGTGGCGGTGGCGATGAGCTACGACCCGGCCGACTTCGTCGCCAACTACGCGCAAACGCGCAAGCTGCCGTTCCGCGTCGCCCACGACAAGAGCGGCACCATGGCGCAGCGCTTCGGCAACGTGCAACTCACGCCGACCAGCGTGCTGATCAACAAGCGCGGCGAGATCGTCAAGCGCTACGTCGGCCAGCCCGA
>VBDL01000071.1:0-6967 GCA_005884255.1 Betaproteobacteria bacterium
CCAACGACAAGGCCACCGACTTCACCGCCATCATCACGAAACTGAAGGCCGCCAAGCCCGACATCGTGTTCTTCGGCGGCATGGACGCCGTGGCCGGCCCGATGATCCGCCAGATGAAGCAACTGGGCGTGGAAGCCAAGTTCATGGGCGGCGACGGCATCTGCTCGGGCGAACTGCCCAAGCTGGCCGGCGGCGCGATGGGCGACAGCCAGGTGGTGTGCGCCGAAGCCGGCGGCGTGGACGAGAAGGACGCCAAGGCCAAGAAGTCGATGGACGACTTCAAGGTCAAGTTCAAGAAGAAGTTCAACGCCGACGTGCAGATCTACGCGCCGTACGTGTACGACGCGGTGATGGTGATGGCCGACGCGATGGTCAAGGCCGGCTCGACCGACCCGGCGAAGTACCTGCCGGTGCTGGCCAAGACCAGCGGCCATCAGGGCGTGACGGGCACCATCGCCTTCGACGAGAAGGGCGACATCAAGAACGGCGCGCTGACCATGTACACGTACAAGGGCGAGAAGCGCGACATGTTGGCCGTGGTGCGTTGAATGCCTGCCCCCGGCCACGGCGTACCGCGGCCACCCCCCGAGGGGGTCAGTCCCGGCTTGGGAGCGGCCCGGCGCCGGGCCTGAATCGACAGAACTCCGTAGGCGATCGATAGACCGGAGCCTTGGGGCGCTGCGACTGCAGCGCCCCTTTTTTATGCCTCGAGGCCGAGTCGTGCCGGGTCACCGCGGCCCGCGCGCACGAGGCGCGGCTCGTCGTCGGTGAGGTCGACTATCGTCGTCGGCTCCATCGGGCAGGGGCCGGCATCGACCACCGCGTGCAGCGTTTTCTGGAAGCGCTCGCGGATTGCATGCGGATCGTTCATCGGCTGCGTCTCGCCGGGCGGAATGAACGTGGTGGCGAGCAGCGGCTGGCCGAATTCCTCGAGCAGCGCCTGCGTGATGCGATGGTCGGGCACACGCAGGCCGATGGTGCGGCGCGACGGGTGCGACACGCGGCGCGGGACTTCCTTGGTCGCTTCGAGGATGAAAGTGAAGGGGCCCGGCGTCGCCGACTTCAGCAGCCGGTATTGCCGGTTGTCGACGCGCGCGTAGTTGGCCACTTCGCTCAGGTCGCGGCACAGCAGCGTCAGGTGGTGCTTGTCGTCGACCTGGCGGATGCGCCGCAGGTTCTCGACCGCGGCCTTGTCGTCGAGGTGGCACACCAGCGCATAGCTGGAGTCGGTGGGGATTGCCGCGACGCCGCCGCCATGCAGGATCTGCGCGGCCTGCTTGAGCAGGCGCAGCTGCGGATTGTCGGGGTGGACTTCGAAGTACTGGGACATGGCGGCGGAATGTCAGTCCGCGATGGTATCGGCGACCACCGGCTCCTGCAGCTGCCGCCGCTCCCTGATGTTGAGCCAGGCGCTCGCCGCGCCGCAGACGGCGATCACCGCCATGCCGACCCAGCCCCAGAAGTCGGGTGACGCGCGGAACACGATCCAGCCCACCAAGGCAGCGAAGGCGATCTGCGTGTAGACGAAGGGCATCAGGGTCGCGGTGCCGGCGCGGCCGAGCGACATGATCAGCAGCAAGTGGCCCGCGGTGCCGAAGCTGCCGAGCGCGAGCAACAGCCCGAGCTGCTGTGCCGGCGCGGCGGCCAGCAGGCCCGTGATGTCGACGTGGCTCGTGAGCACGATCGGCGTGAGGATCGCGGTGCCGGTGAGGCCGGTGTAGAAGTTGGTCGTCAGCGCGCTCTCGTGGCGGCCATGCTTGCTGGTCAGCACCTGGAACGCGGCGTTGCTGAAGGCGGCGGCCAGCGGCATCAGCACGGCCCAGCCGAAGAGGCCGCTGCCCGGGCGGATGACGATCAGCGCGCCGGCCATGCCGCCGCACACCAGTGCCCAGCGCAGCGCCGACACGCGCTCATGCAGCACCCACGCGGCGAGCACGGTGACGAGCACCGGCGTGAGCATCACGATGGCGGTGAACTCGGCCACCGGCATGTGTTGCAGGCCGTGGAAGGCCAGCGTCGACGAGCCCAGCAGCAGCGCGCCGCGCAGCAGCTGGAAGCGCAGGTTGGCGGCGCGGAACTGGCCGCGGCCGGTGAGGCCGAGCCACACCGCCATCACCGCGGCGTGCACCGCATAGCGCGACCACAGCATCAGCTGGATCGGCAGCAGCGCGCCGAGGTAGCGCGTGGTGGTGTCGAGGGAGGCGAAGCAGGCGGCCGAGGCCACCATCAGCCCGATGCCGAGTGCAGAGCGACTTCGACCTGTCATGCCTTGCTCACGCGGTGCTCGAGTGACTCCCACACCGGCGTGAGGCGTGAGGGCAGAGCGGGTAACGTGCCGAGATCGGTGCGGCTTTCCTCGGGCGAGTGGAAGTCGGAGCCGCGCGACGCGAGCAGGTCGAACTCCAGCGCCGTGTCGGTGTACTTCAGCACGTCCGCCGCGCCATGGCTGCCGGTGACGACTTCGACGCCGCGCCCGCCATGCGCCTTGAACTCGGAGAACAGCGCGTACTCCTCGTTGGCACTGAACTTGTAGCGACCCGGGTGGGCGATCACGGCGACGCCGCCGGCGTTGACGATCCAGCCCACGGCGTCACCCAGCCGCGCCCAGCGATGCGGCACATAGCCCGGCTTGCCCTCGGTGAGGTAGCGGCGGAACACCTCGGAGGTGTCGCCGCAGACACCGACCTCGACGAGGTAGCGCGCGAAGTGCGTGCGCGAGATGAGGTTGGGGTTGCCCACGTACTTCAAAGCGCCGCGGAACGCATCGGTGATGCCCACGCGCGCCAGGCCGGCGGCGATCTCCTGCGCGCGCTCTTCGCGGCCACCGCGCGTGGCGGCGAGGCCGGCGATCAGCGCCTCATCGTGGTCATCGAAGCCGAGGCCGACGATGTGCACCGTCTGGCCCGCGAACGTGACCGAGATCTCGGTGCCGGTGAGGTAGGGCAGCTGCAGCGCGAGCGCGGTGTCGCGGGCGCGGCGCTGGCCGGCGAGCTCGTCGTGATCGGTCAGCGCCCACAGCTCCACGCCATTGGCCTTGGCGCGCACCGCCAGTGCCTCCGGCTCGAGCGTGCCGTCGGACACGCAGGAGTGGCAGTGCAGGTCGGCATTCAGGGTTAACACCCGTCCATTGTAGAGAGACCCCTCGATGCACGCCGCCGCAGGGGCTTCGTGAAGGGCGGGTGACAGCAACGCGGTGCGATACTCGCCAGCCCTCAAGAAGGGGGCGGCGCGGCCGATGAAGCGTCCAGGGAGGCCCAGACCGCGCGGCGGGGTGGCTTCCTCACTGTCCAGCCCATCTCCGATGCGATCCGCCGCCCGCTCTCATCTGTTGCTGCGCCTGTGTGCCGCGTGGGCGCTCGCCTGCTGCTGCGCCACCTCGAGCGTTGCCGAAGAGTCCGGCGTGACCCAGCTGGCGGATATGCCGCTCGATGCCTTGTTCGACGTGCAGGTCAGCGGCGCGTCGAAGTTCGCCATGCGCATGAGCGAGACCGCGGCATCCGTCACGGTCATCAGCGCCGCCGAGATGCGCGCGCTGGGCTATCGCACGCTCGCGGAGGTGCTGGCCTCGGTGCGTGGCGTGATGATCGCCAACGACCGCACCTACAGCTACATCGGCGTGCGCGGCTTCTTCGCCGCCGGCGACTACAACACGCGCGTGCTGCTGCTGGTCGATGGCAACCGCGTCAACGATGCGTTGTACGACCAGGCCTACCTCGGCAGCGAGTTCCCGCTGGACCTGAGCCTGGTCGAGCGCGTGGAGTTCATCCCTGGGCAGGGCTCGGCGGTGTTCGGCGCCAACGCGCTGTTCGGCGTCATCAACGTGATCACGCGGCGCGCCGCCGCGGCCGAGCCGTCGAGTGCCGGCGTGACGCTCGGCAGCCGCGGCCTGCGCGAGCTGCGTGCGAGCACGCGCGCGGCGGTCGGGAGCGGGGCGCTGCTGGTGGCCGCTTCGCGCAGCGTGGCGCGCGGCGAAGACCTGCTCGATCCGCAGCAAGGCCTCACGCAAGGCACCGACTACGAGCGGCGCAGCGCGCTCTATGCGCGCTACGAGCAGGGCAGCTGGACCAGCAGCCTGACCTATGCCGACCGGCTGAAGGGCACGCCCTTTTATCCGGGGTTGATCTTCAACGACCCGCGCAGCCGCTACCGCGACACCTATACGCTGTTCGACGCGGCCACGCAGATGCGCATCGGGCCGCACAGCGAGTTCGCCGGCCGCGTGTTCGTCGGCGACTATCGCTTCGTCGGCGACTATGCGGTGGATTACCCGCCGCCCACGCTGAACCGCGACATCGGCCGCGGCCGCTGGTGGGGCGCCGAGGCGCGCGTGTTCAGCACGGCGTTCGCCGACCACAAGCTGGTGGCCGGCGTCGAGCTGCAGCGCGCGGGCGAGCTGGCGCAGCGCAACTTCGATGTCGACCCGCCGAGCGCCGACTACCTCGACGATCGGCGCAGCGCGACGCGCGTCGGCCTCTTCGCCGAAGATCAATGGACGCTGTCGCCGCGCAGCACGTTGACGCTGGGCGCGCGCGCCGATCGCGTGAGCGGCAACGACACGCAGCTGAGCCCGCGCATCGCGCTGAACCATCGGCCGAACGACGAGCTGGTGCTCAAGCTGATCGCCGGCTCGGCCTTCCGCCCGCCCAATGCCTACGAGGCCTACTACGCGGTGCCCGGGCCCGGCGGCTCGCTGGCCAATCCGTCGCTGGCCAGCGAGCGCGTGCGCGGCCACGAGCTGGCGCTGGAGTGGCGCCCGCGCGCGAGCACGCGCGTCGCCGCATCGCTGTTCGACAGCCGCGCCAGCCGCCTGCTGGTGGTGGGCTACGACGCGGCGACCGAACTCTTCCAGTACCACAACCTCGGCACGCTGCACATGCACGGTGGCGAGCTGGAGCTCGAGCAGCTGTGGGCCGGGGGCGGCCGCGTGCGCGCCAACGTCACGCTGCAGCGCACGCACGCCGATGCGGCGTTCGGGCAGACCGGGCAGTTTCCCAAGCGCATGGCCAAGCTGGCGACCATCCAGCCGCTCGATGGGCGCTGGACGCTGGGCATCGAAGCGCAGGCACTGTCGCGCCGCGGCGGTGCGGCGGGGCAAGGGCTCTTGCACGCGACGCTGGCCACGTTGGCGAGCCAGCGCGGCTGGGCCTTCAGCCTCGCGGTGAAGAACGTGCTCGATCGTCGCGTCTTCGATCCGGGGCTCGATGCGCAGGCGATGCCCGTCATCCCGCAACCCGGGCGGCAATGGGTGCTCTCGCTGGAGCGGCTGCTTTGAAGCGCCTCGCGATGCATGCGCTGTGTGTCGTGCTGCTATTGGTCGCGGGTGCTGCGCCGGCCGCGGTGGACGAAGCGGCGCTGAAGGCAGCCATCGTCTACAACCTGCTGCACTTCGTCGACTGGCCGCCCGAGACCGCGCCGGCGAGCGGCGAGCCGCTGACGCTGTGCGTCGAGTCGGGTGGCTCGCTGCTGCCGCCGCTGCAGGCGCTGCAAGGCAGGCCGGTGCGCGACAAGCGGCTCGCGCTGCGCGAGCTGCAGCCGCTGGATTCGCCGCGGCGTTGCCACGCGCTCTATGCCGATGCCGGCGGCCGCCTGCTGGCCACCTTGAGACGCCAGCCCGGCGAGGCCCCGCTGCTGGTGATCAGCGACGAAGAGCGCCGGGACAACGACGGCGTCTGCGTGCACCTGGCGCTGGAGGCGGGGCGCGTGGTGTTCGACGTCGACATCGGGCTGGCGCGGCGCAGCGGCCTGCAATTCAGCTCGCGGCTGTTGCGGCTCGCGCGAAAGGTCAACGAATGACGACACTGCCGGAGTTCCCGTTACCGCGCGTGCCGCGGCAGCGCCTGGGCGCACGACTCACGCGCGCTGCGCTGGCCGCGGCCGGCATCGCGCTCATCGTCGCCGGCGGCGTGCTCAATGGCTCGATGCTGCTGCTGGCGCGCGACAACCTGCTCGCCGAGACCGAGGCGCAGGCGCGCGTGATCGCCGGCAATGCCGCTGCACCGCTGCTCTTCAGCGACGTGAAGGCGGCCGCCGAGACGCTGGCCACGCTGGAGGGCGCGCCCAACGTGCAGCAGGCGACGCTGCGCGACGCGCGCGGTGCGGTGTTCTCGCAGTTCGTGCGGCGCGGCGCGGGCGTGGTGGAGCCGGCCGCTACCGAGCATGCCGGCCATGCCAGCGACGGCGGGAACCTGCGCGTGTGGCTGCCTGTGATGCAGGACGAGCGCGAGCTCGGGCAGATCGAGTTCGTCGTGTCGCTGGCGCCGCTGTACCGTCAGTCCGCCGTGTTCGCTGGCATCACCGCACTCGCCGCGGTGCTCGCCTTGGGCCTGGCCTATCTCCTGGCGGTGGGCGTGCGGCGCGACATCAACCGCACCGAGGCGCGCATGGACGAGCTCGCCTACCTCGACCCGGTCACCGGCCTGCCGAACCGGCGCGCCGCCAGCGAGCACCTGCGCTTGGGCGTGGCGGCGGCGCGGGAGCGCGACCAGCGCCTGACGGTGCTCCTGCTCGACCTCGACGACTTCAAGCTGATCAACGACAGCTTCGGCCACCCCGTGGGCGACGTGGTGCTGCGCACCGCGGCACAGCGCCTGCAGGCACAGCTGCCCAGCGGCGCGATGGCCTATCGCTTCGGCGGCGACGAGTTCATCGTGCTGTGCACGCACCCGCCCGGCGATGCGCTGCCGCAGCCGGCGGCACAGACCGTGCTCGCGCTGCTGTCGGCGCCGATGCACGTGGAGTCGCACCAGATCGTGCTGCGCTGCAGTGCCGGCATGGCGCGCTTTCCCGACGATGCGCAGGACGAGCACGAGCTGCTGCGCGCGGCCGACGCGGCGATGTATCACGCGAAGTCGCTCGGCAAGAACGGCTTCGCGGCCTACCGGCCGGAGCTGCATGCGTCCTCGCAGCGCCGCTTGCGGCTCGAGGCGGAGCTGCGGCACGCGGTGCAGCGCGGCGAGCTGCTGCTGCA
>VBDL01000071.1:6982-8818 GCA_005884255.1 Betaproteobacteria bacterium
CCGACCACAAGCTGGTGGCCGGCGTCGAGCTGCAGCGCGCGGGCGAGCTGGCGCAGCGCAACTTCGATGTCGACCCGCCGAGCGCCGACTACCTCGACGATCGGCGCAGCGCGACGCGCGTCGGCCTCTTCGCCGAAGATCAATGGACGCTGTCGCCGCGCAGCACGCTGACGCAACTTGTCGGCGCGCCAGTTGCGGCGAGGTGCGCTGCTGCCGCAGGTCGAACGCGCGCTGGTGCTCGCCGGTGCCGAGGCGCCGCGGCTGGAGATCGAGATCACCGAGCACACGCTCGTCGAGGACCTGCAGGTGAATCACCAGACGCTGCAGGCGCTGCGCGAGCGCGGCGTGCGCGTGGCCATCGACGACTTCGGCACCGGCCTGTCGTCGCTCGCCTACCTGAAGCGGCTGCCACTGGACAAGTTCAAGATCGACCGCAGCTTCGTGAGCGAGCTGCCCAGCGACCCGGGTGACCTCGCCATCGTCGGCGCCATCACCGCGATGTCGCGCGCGCTCGGGCTGCCGGTGGTGGCCGAGGGCGTGGAGACGCAGGCGCAGCGCGAGGTGCTGCTGCGCCTGGGCTGCGCCTATGCGCAGGGTTTCCTGTTCGGGCGGCCGATGCCAGCCGAGGCGTTTGCGCGCTGCCTACGCGATCATCCGGCCGCTTCGATGACCATCTGAATGCGCTGCTGGCCGTTCCATTCATCCAGGCTCAAGCGGTAGGCCAGGCGCACGCGCTCGGGCACGGGCTCGATGCGGCCGAACCAGATGGCGTCGCGCAAGGCGCCCTGGTGGCGCAGCCGCAGCTTCAGGTGCTTGTCGCCGACGATGCGCTGCGCCAGCACCTCGACCTCGTCGCAGAACAGCGGCGCCTCGAAGGCCGAGCCCCAGACCTGCGCGTCCAGCAACTGCACGGTCTGTGCGCTGAACCACTCGACAGCGAGCGCGCCGTCGGTGCGCACGCGGTGTGCCAGCGTGGCGGCATCGAGCCACTCCAGCGCCACCTGCTGCAGGCCTTGCGCGAAGGCGGTGAAGTCTTCGTGCGCGATGCTGCAGCCGGCCGCCATCGCGTGGCCGCCGAACTTCTTCAGCACGCCCGGTGCGCGCTTGGCCACCAGGTCCAGCGCGTCGCGCAGATGAAAGCCGGGGATCGAGCGGCCCGAGCCCTTGAGCAGGCCGTCCTGGCCGAGCGCGAACACGAAGGTCGGGCGATGCAGCCGGTCCTTCAAGCGCCCGGCGACGATGCCGACCACGCCTTCGTGGAAGTCAGCGTCGAAGAGCACCAGCGCCGGTGGCGCCTCGCCCGCGGGCATCAGGCGTTCGAGCAGCGCCTCCGCCTGCTCGCGCATGCCGCTTTCCACCTCGCGGCGCTCGCGGTTGATGGCATCGAGCTGGCGCGCCAGCTCGGCGGCGCGCTCGGCATCGTCGGTGAGGAGGCATTCGATGCCGAGCGTCATGTCAGACAGCCGACCCGCCGCATTGATGCGTGGCCCCAGCGCGTAGCCGAAGTCGAAGCCGGCGGCGCGCGAGATGTCGCGCGAGGCGGCGGCGAACAGCGCCGCCACGCCGGGCTGCATGCGCCCGGCGCGAATGCGCTTCAGGCCCTGCGCGACGAGCCGCCGGTTGTTGGCATCGAGCTTCACCACATCGGCCACGGTGCCGAGGGCGACCAGATCGAGCAGCGCATCGAGCTTGGGCTGCGTGGTTGCATCGAACGCGCCGCGCTCGCGCAACTCGCCGCGCAGCGCGAGCAGCACGTAGAACATCACGCCGACACCGGCGAGCGACTTGCTCTCGAAGGTGCAGCCCGGCTGGTTCGGGTTGACGATCACATTGGCG
>VBDL01000810.1 GCA_005884255.1 Betaproteobacteria bacterium
ATCGGCTCGCCGCGCGTGAAGGTCTGCACGACGACCATGGCATGGCCGCAGTGCGGGCAGACAAAGGTCGGCGCCGCACCATCGCTGTCCTGCACCAAAGTCGTGACGGGCGGTGGCGCACGGAGCAACTGACGTGCGGTGGCGAGGCTGGCAGCGCGGCTGCAGTTGGCGAGCAAACCGTAGTGGCGGATGCGATGGAAGCCACCGGGCAGTACATGCAGCAGGAAGCGGCGCATGAACTCGCATGGCTCGAGCGTCATGGCCTTGTAGCGGGTCTTGCCCTTGGTGCGGTAGTCCTTCCAGCGGAAGGTCACGCCGCGCTCATCCAACGCGATGAGCCGGCTGTTGGAGATCGCCACTCGGTGCGTGTAGCGCGACAGGTAGGCCAGCACGGCCTCGGGCCCGGCGAAGGGACGCTTGGCGTAGACGACCCATTCGCATTGCCGCAGCGGCGCAAGCCAGCGGATGAAGGCACCGGAGTTAGCGAGCGCCGCGTGCTCGCCGAAGAACTGCACTGCGGAACAACTTGGAGAGGACGCGCACAGGCAGGAAGAAGCCTGGCCGGCAGGCGACCCAGCGCTGGCCGTCGACCGCCAACCCACCGCCGGGCACGATGCCGTGCACGTGCGGGTGGTGCGTCAGTGTCGAGCCCCACGTGTGGAGCACCAGCGTGATGCCCAGGCGCGCGCCAAGGTGCTTCGGATCGGCACCGATGGTCAGCAGGGTCTCGGCGGCGACGTCGAACAGCAGCCCGTAGATGACCGCCTTGTTGTAGTACGCGATCTCGGCGATCGGCGCCGGCAGCGTGAAGACCACGTGGTAGTACTCGACCGGCAGCAGATCGGCCTGACGGGCTTCGAGCCAGCGTTGCGCCGCGCCGGCCTGGCACTTCGGGCAGTGACGGTTGCGGCAGGAGTTGTAGGAGACTTCGTCGGCGCCGCATCCGTGGCAGTGCAAGACGTGCCCGCCCAGCGCCGCGCTGCGGCACTGCTCGATGGCCGACATGACCTTGAGCTGGGCCAGGCTCAGATGACCGCGCTGCGCCTCGCGCCAGGCGGGCCCGTGGATGCGGAAGATGTCGGCGACTTCCAGGGCGGTGCGCCCCATGGTTGCCGGCTCAAGACGGAGGCAGGGTCTCCAGTGGGCTGATCACCTTGCGAAGCACTTCCGTGGCCACGTGCGTGTAAAGCGCAGTGGTCTCCAGCCGCTTGTGTCCCAGCAGCACCTGGATCACGCGGATGTCCGTCTTCTGCTCCAGCAGGTGCGTCGCAAAGCTGTGGGCAAGGTGGATCGCACGGTTGAGCTGGCGGGTGGACATCGAGTCCATGGGGTCGAGTCCCGGGAAGAGCCATCCGTTGGGCAAGATCTTGCCCTGTGCATGACCTACTCGCCACCATGCACGCAACCGCTCGAGCAGCACTGGTGAGAGCAAGGCGTAGCGGTCCTTGCGGCCCTTGCCTTGCTCCACCCGCAGCGTCATGCGCTCGCTGTCAATGTCGGTGACCTTCAGTGTGCAGACCTCGTTGGCGCGGAGGCCAGCTCCGTAGGCCACCGACAGCGCGGCCTGATACTTGGCGTTCGGCGCCGCGGCGATCAGGCGCGCGACTTCCTCGCAGCTCAACACCACCGGCAGTGGGCGCGGCTGAGGCACCGGCTGCACCTTGACCATCAACTCGCCGTGTCCCAGAGTCACGTCGAAGAAGAACTTGAGGCCGCTCAGCGTGGAGTTGATGGTCGGCGCCGACGTGCCGGTGTCGACCATGTGCAATTGAAAGGCCCGAAGATCCTCTGCAGTAGCACCATCGGGTGATCGCTTGAGGAAGGCAGCAAGCCTGCGCACAGCTCGGATGTAATGGATCTGGGTCTTGCCGTCGAGCTTGCGCATGCGCATGTCGTCGATCATGCGTTGCCGCAGCGGGGAGACGGTGGGCGTCAATGGGCTCATGGCTCTGCTCCAGTCGAAGAGCGAGGCGGATTGCCTCGCTCGTCAACTTGGCAGAAACAGCGGCGCCGGGAGCAATACGGGCGGCGCCGGAGCGGTTACCGCGAGAGCGGTTTAGTCCCGCGGCCATGAAGCGACGATCAAGGTCCCTCCAATGACCGGACGTTCGTCGCGCACAACGGGCCCGTAGATGCTATGTAGGACTGCCAAGCCGGCTCGCTGAGCTAGAACCGTGTTTCCACTTCTCTGTTCCGAAGGAGTATGGAAATGACGACGACCCGAACAGTCCTACGCACCAAGGATACGGCTGACGACGGCGATCTGTACATGAGCTTCGAGCTCGGCGACAAGCAATGGCAGATGAGCATCGGCGACGGCCGGCGCACCGTGAGTCGCTATACCGTCGGTGCCGGCAATACCGCTGCCGTGGCCGATTGCATCGTCAAGGCCGCAGCGCGGCTGCGGACCGGCGGTCGCGCCCAAGTGCATAGCTGTTACGAGGCTGGGCGTGACGGCTGGTGGCTACATCGCTGGCTGACCGACTTGGGTGTCGACAACATCGTGGTCGATGCGGCAAGCATCGAGGTCAACCGACGCGCACGGCGAGCCAAGACCGATCGCCTCGATGCGGACAAGCTGCTCGCCATGCTCGTCCGCCACCACGCCGGCGAGCACATCTGGTCGGTGCTGCGCGAACCGAAGTCCGGCGACGAAGACGCGCGCCGTGTGCACCGTGAACTGCAGCGGCTGACGCACGAGCGCATCGCGCATACGAACCGCATCGGTTCGTTGCTGGTGCTGCACAACCTGCGCCCGAGGATCATCATCGGCGGACGCGACTGGACAGCCTGGTGGGACAACCATTGCGAGCAGGTGCCGCCGATGTTGCGAGCGGAGATCGAGCGAGAGGCAGCGCGCCTGAAGCTGGTCAAGGAACAGGTCCGAGTCGTCGAAGCTGCGCGTTGCAAGGAACTCGCCGAAGGCAAGCAGCCGCTGGT
>VBDL01000072.1 GCA_005884255.1 Betaproteobacteria bacterium
TGCCGCCGGCTGCAGCCGGGCGGCGCCTGCTACTTCCAGATGGCCGAGGAGGATGTCGAGCGCGTGGTCTCGCATCGGCTGACGATGATCGGCTCCGATGGCCTGCCGCACGACCGCCACCCGCATCCGCGGCTGTGGGGCGCTTTCCCGCGCGTGCTCGCGCGCTACTGGCGCGAGCGCGGGCTGCTGACGCTCCCGCAGGCGGTGCACAAGATGACGGGGCTGTCGGCCGCGCAGTTCCGCATCGCCGAACGCGGGCTGCTGCGCGAGGGCTACCATGCCGATGTCGTCGTCTTCGATCCGCAGCAGGTGCAGGACACGGCCAGCTACGACCGGCCG
>VBDL01000073.1 GCA_005884255.1 Betaproteobacteria bacterium
TGCAATCGAGGCATCGCAACACGCAGGGCTCGATGCTCATGAAAGCCATCTGGAACGGCGTCGTCATCGCCGAGAGCGATGACACGGTGGTGGTCGAAGGCAACCACTACTTCCCCGAGAGCGCGCTCAAGCGCGAGTTCACCACCTTCAGCAACCATCGCTCGCATTGCGCGTGGAAGGGCGAGGCGAGCTACTACTCGCTGCTCGTCAACGGCGAGATGAATCCCGATGCGGTGTGGTACTACCCGGAGCCCACGGAGGCTGCACAGCAGATCCGCGGCCGCGTGGCGTTCTGGAAGGGCGTGCAGGTCGTGGAGTGACGGGATCGTGATGCCGTGATGTCACACGCCGGCGCGCCCCCTTGGCCAGCACGGCCACGGTGCAGGAGCTGGTCCGCGTGTTGGCCTATCCGAAGTTTCAGCTCGACGCCGGCGCGCGCGAAGAGCTGTTGGCCGATTACCTGCCCTACACGCGCACGGTGCGTATTCCCGCGCCGCCGCCAATGGTTCCGGTTTGCCGCGATCCTTTCGATGTCCCTTTCCTGCACTTGGCCGCTGTAGGCAGGGCGCGATCTCTGGTCACCGGCGATCGCGACTTGCTCGCCCTGGCGGGCAGTGCGCCGTTTGCCATCCTGACGCTCGATGCGTTCATCCAAAGCCTGGGGGTCTCTTCATGAAAGCCATCTGGAACGGCGTCGTCATCGCCGAGAGCGATGACACGGTGGTGGTCGAAGGTAACCACTACTTCCCCGAGAGCGCGCTCAAGCGCGAGTTCACCACCTTCAGCAACCACCGCTCGCATTGCGCGTGGAAGGGCGAGGCGAGCTACTACTCGCTGCTCGTCAACGGCGAGATGAATCCCGATGCGGTGTGGTACTACCCGGAGCCCACGGAGGCTGCACAGCAGATCCGCGGCCGCGTGGCGTTCTGGAAGGGCGTGCAGGTCGTGGAGTGACGGGATCGTGATGCCGTGATGTCACACGCCGGCGCGCTGCGGCGTCTTGAGGGTATGGGCGGCCGCAAGGGGCGGCTGCCCGACACGCATCAAGAGGCTGAAGCCATGACGCACGCTGCTCGTCTGTCCTACCCGCAACTCGCTCCGAAGGCCTTCCAGGGCCTGCTCAACCTGTCCGGCGCCTTGCGCCGCGATCTGCTCGGCCACCGGCTCGTCGATCTCGTGCTGCTGCGCGTGTCGCAGATCAACGGCTGCGCTTACTGCATCGACATGCACTGGCGCGACCTGATCAAGCTCGACGCCGACCCGCGCCATCTCAACGCGCTGGCCGGCTGGCGCGAGGCGCCGTTCTTCAGCGAGCGCGAGCGCGCGGCGCTGCGTTGGGCGGAGATCGTCAACGCCATCCCGCACGCCGACTTGAGCGACGAGGAGTTTGCGCTGCTCAAGCAGCACTTCTCCGACGAGGAGATCGCCGAGCTCGGCTTCACCATCGCGGTGATCAACGCGTGGAACCTGCTGAACGTGAGCTTCCGGAACCCGGTGCCCGAGAAGGCATAAGCCGCCGGCGCTGCAGCGTCGTGCTGGTACCCATGTTCGGCCACATCCCGGTCGTGGTGCCGGCGCACGACGGCACCGTGCAGCACCGCCTCGGCCATTTCCCGTGGCACAGCGAAAGCCCTCAGGCCTGCTGCCACGCCACGTTCGCTTTCGCGAACGCTTCAGCCAGCGCGCCGCTGCGCGCCAGTTCGTTCATCGCCGCCTGCAGTGCCTGCGCGAGATCGGTGGCCTCACGCTTGACCGCGCAGCCGATGGCCCAGCCTTCGCGCATTCGCGGCAGCGGCAGAGGTTCGATCGCGAAGCGCGCGTCGCCGCGCAGCACGCTTTCCAGCTCCGACGCATTGCCCGCCGCTGCGGTGACGTCACCGTCGCGCAACGCATGCGCGGCCGCCGCACCGTCGTGCCACGTCGTGCTCAGCTGCTCGCGATAGCGCCCGCCGCCGGCGCCGATGAGGAGCCAGCCGGCCAGCGTCTGGCCGGGCACCGCGATGCGCTGGCCGGCCAGGTCGTCGAGCGAGGCCAGCTGCGGCACGCGCCGCAGGTCGCGCGCGATCATCACGCGTTCGCGGAAATAGGGCGCGAAGATCTGCACGCGCGGGTTGTCCTGCATCAGCGGGCGATCGACCGGAACATGCAGCAGCACGTCGGCCGGGCCGAAGCCGAGGTAATGGCCGCGCCAGACCATGTTGCGCAGGTCATCGCCCATGTTCTCGTCGGCCTGGAAGGGCAGCAGCGCAAGCGGCACGCCGAGCGCGCGCGCCAGCGCCTGAGCAATCTCCACGTCGATGCCGCGGCCGTCGACGTGAAACGGCGGCATGTCTTGGTAGACGGCCACCGTCAGCCGCCCCCGCCCGCGAATGCGCTCCAGCGAGGACTCATCGGCGCGCACGGCAGCCGGCGCGAGCAGCGCCGCTGCGGCGCCCAGCAGCAGCCGGCGGCGCCGCATCACAAGGGCTTCTCGCGCCGCGTCTCGAGATAGGTCTTGATCGACCATACGGCCTCCTGGTTGAGCGTGCCTTCGAACGGCGGCATGTAGACCGCGCCGTTGCGCGTGCGCCCGCGGCGCACGGTGCCGGAGAAGTACTCGTCGACCTCCTTCACGCAGGCGGCCTTCTTCTTCTCGTCCTTCAGGCTCGCGCACTCGTTGTCGAGCCGGCGCAAGTCGGGCGCGATGCCGCCGGAGATGGCCTCCAGCCCGTGGCAGCGCGCGCAGTTCTGGTTGTAGGCGGAGGTGCCGACCTTGATGGCCGTGTCGTTCTTGCGGTAGGGGTTCTCGGCGCGCCATTGCTCGCCGAGCGTTGGCAACTCGCGCGTGTCGACGGCCTGCGGCGTCACGTCGCCGTGCGCGCGGGCCGCGCCGGCGGCGAAGGCGGCGCTCAGCGCCAGGCTCAGCAGCAGCGCGGGCCGTCGGCTGCGTGTTTGTCTCATCGGTCCTCGGTTCATGGCTTGATCTCCGTCAACGGTGGCAGGGGGTGGCAGCCGCAAAGTGCAACGGCCGTGCCACGGCCGCCGGGTGGGCAAAAGGGCGGTCGCCCTTCGGGAAGGGCCTGATGTCAGCGCTGTGAAATCAAACGCCGGTAGTGTCACGACGCAGCATCCGTGTCTCGCCGATGCGAGCTGTTCCAGACTGGAGCAGTGCAGCACGGCCCGGGTCTTGCGAATGCATGCTCACACAGAGAGACAAGCCGCCGAGCGCGGCAGGAGACAAAGATGAGCGGACTCCACGCTGCGCCCCGCCCGATCGCCTCGGCGCTGAACCTGCCGCCCACGCATGTGGACACCATCGAGCAGTCGCACGAGCGCTGTGCGGCGCTGGGCCTGTCGCGCATCGAGCGGCCCGACCATTCACCGCTGGGCCGCTTGGAGCTGTCGCTGGTGCGCGAGCGCAACCGGCGCCTGCACAACCATGCAGCGCCGGTGATGGAGATGCTGCACGAGCAGATCGTCGATTCGCAAAGCATGGTCGTGCTGACCGATGCCACCGGCACCGTCATCCATTCGACCGGCGACGATGACTTTCTCGCGCGCGCCTCCAAGGTCGCGCTGCGCCCCGGTGCGAACTGGGCCGAGCAGAACAAGGGCACCAACGCCATCGGCACCGCGCTGATCGCCGAGGTGCCCACGCTCGTGCATGCCGACGAGCACTACATGCACGCCAACCATTTCCTCACCTGCTCGGCGGCGCCCATCCTCGACCCGCGCGGCAACATGCTCGGCGTGCTCGACGTCACCGGCGACCAGCGCAGCTATCACCAGCACACGATGGCGCTGGTGAAGATGTCGGCGCGCATGATCGAGAACCACTGGCTGACCGACGACTACCGCCACGTGATGCGCCTGCACTTCCACGGCCGCGTGGAGTTCATCGGCACGCTGATGGAAGGCATCCTCGCGATCAGCCCCGACGGCAAGATCGTCGGCGCCAACCGCGGCGCGCTCGAGCAGCTGGCCTTGAGCGGCGCCGCGCTGCGCATGCACACGCTGACCACCTTGCTCGGCACCACCGTGGGCGCGCTGGTCGATGCCTTCCGCTCGCCGGTGGCGACGCCGGTGCCGGTGCACATGAACAACGGTCGCCAGTTCCACGTGCACGCGCGCTTCAACTGGCCGGTGTGGAGCAGCATCAGCGACGCCGCGGCCGACGGCGGCGTGCAGATGCGAAGCAGCGGCGCGATGGTCGAGGCGGCAGTCGCCGCGGTGGGTGTCTCGGCCGCGCGCTCCAACGTCGACGCGCCGCGCACCGAGCGCCGCGCGGGCCTCGCGCAGCTGCTGACCGGCGATGCGCAGGTCGCCGCGGTGATCGAGAAGATCCGGCGCGTGCTCAACCGCGACATCCCCATCCTCATCCTCGGCGAAACGGGCACCGGCAAGGAACTGCTGGCGCGCGCCATCCACTGCGACTCCGAGCGCGCGAAGCAGCCTTTCGTGGCCGTGAACTGCGCATCGATCCCCGAGACGCTGATCGAGGCCGAGCTCTTCGGCTACGAGGAGGGCGCCTTCACCGGCGCGCGGCGCAAGGGCGCGGTGGGCAAGATCGTGCAGGCCAACGGCGGCACCCTGTTCCTCGACGAGATCGGCGACATGCCCGTCGTGCTGCAGGCGCACCTGCTGCGCGTGCTGCAGGAGCGCCAGGTCACGCCGCTGGGGGCGGCCAAGTCGGTGGCGGTGGACGTGTCGATCATCTGCGCGACGCACCGCAACCTGCGCGAGATGATCGAACACAAGCAGTTCCGCGAAGATCTCTTCTACCGCCTCAACGGCCTGGCCGTGCGCCTGCCCGCGCTGCGCGAGCGCAGCGACCTGATGGCGCTGGTGCGCCGCATCCTCGACCGCGAAGCCCCGAGCCGCCATCTGCTGCTGGCGCCGGATGTGGCCGAGCGCTTCGCGCGCTATGCGTGGCCGGGCAATGTGCGGCAACTCTTCAACGTGCTGCGCACGGCGGTGGTCATGGCCGGCAACGACACGTTGATCGCGCGCGAGCATTTGTCGGACGACTTCCTCGCCGACAGCGGATCGCCCGCGCCGCAAGCGCCGCTGCCCTCGAGCCCCCCGGCGCCCGCGCAGCTGTTCGTCGCGCCGCCGGCGGCGCTGCCCGCCGCAGCGGCAGCGTCGACGCGCCCGCTCGAGGAGCTGGAGATCGAAGCCATTCAGCGCGCCGTCGAGCTCGCCGGCGGCAACATCTCCAAAGCCTCCAAGCGCCTCGGTGTGAGCCGCAACACGATCTATCGCAAGTTGCGCTGGAACACTCGTTGACGGTGAGCGCCGCCGCGGCGAGCACGCGCCTCAACGCACGAGCTTGAAGACCCATACCGAGCCGCCTTGCTCGAGGTAGTTGACCTTCTTGGCCACCTCGCCACCCCACAGCGGCACCGCGCCGCCCCAGCCGGAGACGACGGCGACGTACTGCTCGCCCTTGTCTTGCCAGGTGATCGGCGGCGCGACGATGCCCGAGCCGGTCTGGAACTTCCAGACGATCTTGCCGCTCTTCGCATCGGCCGCCTGCAGGTAGCCCTCGGGCGTGCCCCAGAAAACGAGGTTGCCGCCGGTGGTCAGCACGCCGCCCCACAGCGGCGCGTTGTTCTTCGCCTCCCAGACGATCTTGCCGCTCTTCGGGTCGACGGCGCGCAGCGCGCCGATGTAGTCGTCATGCAGCGTCTTGATGGTGAAGCCGGCGCCGAGGTAGGCCGCGCCCTTCTTGTAGGCGATCGGTTCGTTCCAGATCTCCATCGCCCATTCGTTGCTCGGCACGTAGAAGAGCTTGGTGTCCGGCGAGTAGGCCATCGGCATCTGGTTCTTGCCGCCGAGGAACGACGGCGCCGCGAGCACCACGTTGCCCTTCTTGCCGTCGGCGCCCGCGGTGGGGTCGCCGGGGCGGTTCTCGGGCACGAAGTTCGGCCGGCCGGTCTTCAGGTCGATGCCCGTGGCCCAGGTGATCGTCTTCACGAAGGGGAAGGCATTGAGCAACTGGCCGGTGCTCGCGTCGTTGACGTAGAAGAAGCCGTTGCGGTCAGCCTTGGCGCCAACGCGGCGACCGTCCATGTCGAAGGTGACGAACTCGTTGACGCCGTCGAAATCCCAGCCGTCGTTGGGCGTGCTCTGGTAGTGCCACTTGATCTGGCCCGTCTTCACGTCGATGGCCACCGTCGAGCACGAGTAGAGGTTGTCGCCCTGGCGCAGGTGGCTATTCCACGGCGCGGGGTTGCCGGTGCCGAAGTAGGCGAGGCCGGTCTTCGCGTCGTAGGTGCCGCCCAGCCACGTGGCCGCGCCGCCGGTCTTCCACAGGTCGCCGGGCCAGCTCTTGTTGACCGTGCCGGTGATACCGTTGTCCTTCGGGTTGCCGTCGGCATCGTAGGTGGTGCCCATGTGGCCTTCGACGGTGGGACGCACCCAGACCAGCGCGCCGGTCTTGGGGTCTCGCGCCTCGACGCGGCCGACCACGCCGAACTCGCCGCCGGAGACACCGGTGAGCAGCAGGCCGCCGGCGATGATCGGCGCGGCCGACGCCGAATAGCCGGCGTGGTAGTCGTCGATCTTCTCCTTCCACACCACATCGCCGGTGTCTTGATTGAGCGCGACGAGCTGCGCGTCGAGCGTCGCGAAGATCACGAGGTTGTCGTACAGCGCCGCCCCGCGGTTGATCACGTCGCAGCAGGGCATGATGCCGTCGGGCAGGCGGTGCTCGTACTTCCACAGCTTCTTGCCAGTGGCCGCGTCGAGCGCGAAGAGGCGCGAGTACGACGCGGTGACGAACATCTTGCCGTTGTGCAGCACCGGCTGCGATTCCTGCCCGCGCTGCTTTTCGCCGCCGAACGAGAACGACCATGCCGGCACGAGCCTGGCCACGTTGCCGGTGTTGATCGTCTTCAGCGGCGAATAGCGCTGGCCCTGGGTGCCGATGCCCCAGCTCAGTACATCTTCAGTGGATCGCGCGTCGTTGTCGATCATCTGCGGCGTGACCACGGCGTGTGCACCGCAGGCCGCGAAGGCCGCGGCGATCAGAAGGCTGAGAGGCTTGGCTTGCATGGTGTCTCCTGGAGGGGGTCGGGGAGCCCGAGCCAGCGCAACACGCGTGCCACTCCAGTGGCGTCGCTTTCGCGGGCCTGGCGGCGGGGTTTCCCCTCGCGCGCTTGTCCTCTTTGGTGACAGCTGTGTTGCGCGTGGAGCAGCGCGCGAGCAGCGAAAGCCCGTGACAACCCGCGGGCTGCGCGCCGTATTGGATGGCTTTCGCGCGTGGCACGGGCTGGCACGCGCTTCGCGTCAGGCAGTGCGTATCCGCGGTGGAACAGCATCCGCGCGGAACGCAACTTTCAGCCCTCTCGCAGGAGACAGACGATGCGCTACGCCAGCCCGAACACCGCCGGTGCCAAGGTCCATTTCAAAGCCGCCTACGACAACTTCATCAACGGCAAGTTCGTGCCGCCGGTGAAGGGCCAGTACTTCGACGTGATCACGCCGATCACCGGCCAGCCCTACACGCGCGCCGCGCGCTCGGGCGCCGAGGACATCGAGCTCGCACTCGACGCCGCGCACGCCGCCGCCGACGCGTGGGGCCGCACGTCGCCGGGCGAGCGCGCCAACGTACTGCTGAAGATCGCCGATCGCCTCGAGCAGAACCTCGAAGCGCTGGCCTATGCGGAGACGGTGGACAACGGCAAGCCGATCCGCGAGACGCTGAACGCCGACATCCCGCTGACCATCGACCACTTCCGCTACTTCGC
>VBDL01000074.1 GCA_005884255.1 Betaproteobacteria bacterium
TCGCACCAGCGGTTGGCCACCCAGCCGGCATCGTCGAAGCGGTAGGGCTCGAGGAAGGGCGTGCTGCCTTGCTGCTTGAGCCGCCTGATCGCGGTGGCCAGCGCGCGCACGGTGGGGATCAGCTCCTCGCTGGGCAGCACAGCCACCTCGTCGGGTAGCGTCTCGGCGTTCGCGAGCCACAGGCCATCGTCTTGCTGGTGCGGCGCCGACAGTCGGAAGCGTTGCGTGCCGCTGCAGCGAACGCGCAGGATGCCGGCCTGCTCGGCGTCCACCTCGTCGAGCTGCGCGAGCACGCCGAAGTGCTCGAAGCGCGTGACGGCCTGCGCGCCCGTGCGCTGCACCTCGGTGCCCTGGCGCAGGCAGACGACGCCGAAGCTCGCCTTCTCGCGCAGGCAGCGGCCCACGAGATCGAGGTAGCGCGCCTCGAACACCTTCAGGCTCAGCAGGCCGCCGGGGAACAGCACGGCCTGCAGGGGGAACAGCGGCAGCTCGCCGATCATCGTGGGACTATCAGGAAGAGGTTCAATCGCGAGCGTCCAGTTCGCGGTGGCGCACCAGCGCCACCATGCGCGGCGCAAAGCGGCGCGCGAGTTTCTCGGCGGCATACACCGAGCGGTGCTGCCCGCCGGTGCAGCCCAGCGCCACCGTGAGGTAGCTGCGCTGGTCTTCCTCGAAGGCCGGCAGCCAGCGCTGCAGGAAGGCCTCGATCTGCGCCAGCATCTCGCCGACCTCGGGCTGCGCGTCGAGGTAGGCCACGACATCGGCATCGCTGCCGGTGAGTGGGCGCAGCTCGCGGATGTAGTGCGGGTTGGGCAGCGGGCGCAGGTCGAACACGAAGTCCGCGTCGCGCGGCACACCGTGCTTGAAGGCGAAGGATTCGAACACCAGCGTCAGTGCGGCGCCGCGCGCCTGCACCACGTCGCGCATCCACGCGCGCAGCTGCGCCGGGCGCAGCTGGCTGGTGTCGATCACGGTGGACACCTCACGCAATTCGGCGAGCAGCTCGCGCTCGAGCTCGATGGCGTCGATCAGCGCGCGCTGGCCGTCGCCCGACGCCGGCTGCTGCGACAGCGGATGCGGCCGGCGCGACTCGGAGAAGCGGCGCACCAGCGCATCGGTGTTGGCGTCGAGGAACACCGAGCGGATCGCGATGCCTTCGCCGCGCAGCTCTTCCAGCAGCGGCAGCAGGTGCGGCAGCGAGCCGGCGCTGCGCACATCCACCGCAATGGCGACGCGGCGCTCCAGGCGCTCATGCTCGACGCGCAGGAATTCGCGCAGCAGCTCGGGCGGCAGGTTGTCGACGCAGAAGAAGCCGGCATCCTCCAGCGCATGCAGCGCGATCGACTTGCCGGAGCCGGAGATGCCGGTGACCAGCACGACCTCACGTGGTGCCGGCAGGTTCATGCCCGCGACCTTTGCGCCTTGCGCGCCGGCGCCTCTTCGGCCGCGGCGAGCATCTCCTGCGCATGTGCGAGGCTGGTGCCGGTGGCGCGCGCGCCGAGCATGCGCGCGACCTCGGCCACGCGGGTCTCGGCGGCCACGCGCTGCACGTCGCTCTCGGTGGCACCGCCGCGCGCGGCCTTGCTCACCACGTAGTGCTGGTCGGCACAGGCGGCGACTTGCGCGAGGTGCGTGACGGCCAGCACCTGCGCGCTGCGCCCGAGCTGCTTCATCAGCCGCCCCACGGTGTCGGCCACCGCGCCGCCGACGCCGGCATCGATCTCGTCGAAGATCAAGGTCGGCGCGCCATGCTGGTTCTGCGACGCGGTGGTCACGGCAATCGCCAGCGCGAGGCGCGACAGTTCACCACCCGAGGCCACCTTGGCCAACGGCCGAGGCGTGCTGCCGGCATGGCCGGCAACGAGAAATTCTGCGGCTTCGAGCCCGTACGACTGCGGCGTGGTTTGGCGCGTCAGCGCCACCTCGAAGCGGCCGCCGCCCATGCCGAGCTGCTGCATCGCCTGCGTCACCGCATCGGCCAGCGGCGCGGCGGCCTTGGCGCGCGCGGCGCTCACCTGTGCAGCCAGCTTGCGGTACGCGGCTTCCGCGTCGGCGACCGCACGCTCCAGTGCGGCGAGATCGGTGGCCGCATCGAGCTGCTGCAGCTCCGCCTGCCATTGCGCGAGCAGCGCCGGCAGCTCCGGCGGCGGGCGGCGATAGCGGCGCGCCAGGCTCATCCAGGCCGATAGCCGCGCATCGAGCTCGGCCAGCCGATCGGGGTCGAGCTCGGTGTGGTTGAGGTACGCGTTGAGGCTGTGCGCCGCATCCTGTAGCTGCGCCTGCGCGCCCTGCAGCACCTCGATCGTGCCGGCCAGGCGCGCGTCATACGCGGCCACGTCGCCGAGCACGTCGCTCGCCTGCGCGGTGAGCGCCTCGGCGTTGACCTCGGCATCGGCGATCGCATCGAGCGCGCCACGTGCGGCACCGAGCAACGCCTGCGCATGCGCGAGGCGCTGGTGCTCGGCGTTGAGCTCGTCCCACTCGCCGTCGGCCGGCGCCAGCTTGGCCACCTCGCCGATCTGCCACGCGAGGCGCTCGCGTTCGCGCTCCAGCTCGCCCTGGTGGTTGCGCGCCGATTCGAGCGCCTCGAGCGCGGCCTTCCACTGCGACCACAGGCGGCTAAGCTGTGCGGCATCGACGCCGGCGCGCTCGTCGAGCAGCTCGCGCACCGCGGCCGGACGCGTGAGGCTCTGCCAGGCATGCTGGCCATGGATGTCGACCAAATGCTCGGCGGCCTCGCGCAGCTGCGCGATGGTGGCCGGGCTGCCGTTGATCCACGCGCGGCTCTTGGCACTGGCATCGATCGTGCGGCGCAGCAGCAGGCTCTCGTCGCCGCTGTCGAAGCCGGCGTCCGCGAGCCAGGCCTGCAGCGTGGGCGGCGCGTCGAACTCGGCGCTGATCTCGGCGCGCGCCGCGCCTTCGCGCACCACCAGCGCATCGCCGCGGCTGCCGAGCGCGAGCTGCAGCGCATCGATGAGGATGGACTTGCCGGCACCGGTCTCGCCTGTGAGTACCGAGAAGCCGGCGTCAAGCTCGACCTCGAGCTCGCGCACGATGACGAAGTCGCGCAGGCTCAGGCGCCTCAAAGCCATCAGACTACTCCCTCGTACCAGCGCAGCTTGCGCCGCAACGTGGCGTGGTAGCTCCAGCCGCGCGGATGCAGGAAGCGCACGCGGTGCGCCGAGCGGCGCACGCGGACCTGGTCGCCGTGCAGCAGGCTGGTGAGGCTTTGCATGTCGAAGTTGGCCGACGCATCGCGGCCGGCGACGATCTCGATGCGGATCTCGCTCGAATCGGGCAGCACGATCGGCCGATTCGACAAGGTGTGCGACGCGATCGGCACCAGCACCCAGCCGGCGATGCTGGGATGCAGGATCGGCCCGCCGGCCGACAGCGCGTAGGCGGTGGAACCGGTGGGCGACGAGATTGGCGACGAACTCGTCGCCGATGTCGATCTTCAGCTCCACCATGCCGGCGGTGGCGCCGCGGCTGACGACCACATCGTTCATCGAGATGCCGCGGAAGATGGCGCCGCCGTCGCGCCACACGTCGCCTTCGAGCATCGCGCGGTGCTCTTCCTCGTAGTCGCCGCCGATCATCGGCGCCAGCGCGTCCTGGTAGCTTCCGACGGGGATGTCGGTGATGAAGCCCAGGCGCCCCTGGTTGATGCCAACCAGCGGCGTGTCGTACTGAGAGAGCTCGCGTGCGAAGCCGAGCATCGTGCCGTCGCCGCCCACCACGACCGCGATGTCGCAGCGCTGGCCGATCTCCTTGGCGCTCATCGCCTCGTAGCCGCTGATGCCCATCGCATCGGCCGTCTCGCGCTCCAGCGAGACCTCCAGGCCCAGCTTCTCGAGGAACTGCGCGATCTCTTCGAGGACCGGGCGGATCCCCTGAGCCTGGTATTTGCCCACGAGCGCGGCGTGTCGAAAGCGGGTGCCCATGCGAGGAATTACACCACAGGGTCTCCGCGCAGAAGGGCCTGGGGCGCGGCTCCGTTCCGTACAATCCAAATGGATGAATTCGCCCCCACGCTCGCCCTACTCGCTGCCCCCCAAGGGGGCGCGTCAGTGGCTTCGGGCGGCCGGGCGCCACTGACATGCTGGACGAGCGTGCGAAAACCCTGCTGAAGGCCCTGGTCGAGCGCTACATCGCCGACGGCACGCCGGTGGGTTCGCGCACCCTGTCGCGCGCCTCGGGGCTGGAGCTGTCGCCGGCGACCATCCGCAACGTGATGGCCGACCTGGAAGACCTCGGCCTGATCGCCAGCCCGCACACCAGCGCCGGGCGCATCCCCACCGCGCGCGGCTACCGGCTCTTCGTCGATACCATGCTCACGGCGCGCGCGCTCGACGTGCAAAGCCTGCTGCCCGAGATCGCCAGCAGCGCGCGCGAGCAGCTGCACCCCGACCAGCCGCAGCGCGTGATCGCGCATGCGGCGCATCTGCTGTCGAACCTGTCGAGCTTCGTCGGCGTGGTCACCGCGCCGAAGAAGGCCGGCGTGTTCCACCACATCGAGTTCCTGCGCCTGGGCGAGAAGCGCGTGCTGGTGATCCTCGTCGCGCCCGACGGCGACGTGCAGAACCGCGTGATCTTCACCGCGCACGACTACACGCAGGGCGAGCTGATCGAGGCCACCAACTACCTCAATACGCACTATGCGGGCCTGAGCATCGAGGCCGTGCGCGAGCGGCTGAAGGGCGAGATCGAGGTGCTGCGCGGCGAAATCGCCACCTTGATGCAGGCCGCGGTGCAGGCCGGCAGCGACGTGCTGGCCGAGAGCACCGAGCAGGTGGTGATCTCCGGCGAGCGCAATCTGCTGTCGGTGCAGGAGCTCGGCCACGACATGGGCGCGCTGCGCAAGCTGTTCGACCTGTTCGAGCAGAAGACGCAGCTGATGCGCCTGCTCGAAGGCAGCAGCCGCGCCGAGGGCGTGCGCATCTACATCGGCGGCGAGAGCCGCGTCGTGCCGTTCGAGGAGCTGTCGGTGGTGTCGGCGCCCTACGAGGTGGATGGGCAGATCGTCGGCACGCTGGGCGTGATCGGGCCGACGCGCATGCCCTACGACCGCATGATCCAGATCGTTGACATCACGGCACGCCTGGTGGGCAACGCGCTTAGCACGAAATAGCGCCGAACAAGCCCCTTCTACAATCCCTGCCCTCGGGGGCCGTTAGCTCAGTCGGTTAGAGCAGAGGACTCATAATCCTTTGGTCGCTGGTTCGAGTCCAGCACGGCCTACCAAGTCATTCCATTCAAGCCGTAGGACGGCTCCACCGCGCCGATTGATCGGCGTTCCCTTCAGGAGTCGCATGAGCGCCAAGAAACCTACCCCCGCCGCGGCGCCGTCTGACGATGTCGTGGCCACCGCAAAGGCGAAGCCGCTGCGCGTGAAGGTGCCGAAGTCCAAGGAACGCGCGCTGATCCGCGAGTTCGGCCTGGACGTGACCGCGCTCACCGAAGACGAGGCGGACAAGCGCCGCAGCGAGCTGAAGGCCCTCGTCAAGATGGGCAAGACGCGGGGCTTTCTCACGCACCAGGAGGTCAACGACCACCTGCCGGAGAAGCTCGTCGACGCCGAAGTGCTCGACGCGATCGTGAAGATGCTCAACGACATGGGCATTGCCGTGTACGAGCAGGCGCCCGATGCGGCGACCCTGCTGGTCGCGGGCGGCGGAGGCTCGGCGGCGGCGACCGACGAAGAAGCCGAGGAGGCGGCGGAAGCCGCCCTGTCGTCGGTCGACTCCGAGTTCGGGCGCACCACCGACCCGGTGCGCATGTACATGCGCGAAATGGGCTCCTTCGAGCTGCTCACGCGAGAGGGCGAGATCGAGATCGCCAAGCGCATCGAAGGCGGCCTGCAGGCCATGATGCTGGCCATCTCGGCCTCGCCACCGATCGTCGCCGAGATCCTGGCCTATGGCGACAAGATCGCCGCTGGCGAGCTGAGCATCTCCGACGTGGTCGACGGCTTCGTCGTCGCCGGCGAGGCCGACGACTACGTGGCCGAAGAAGACATCGACTCCTTCGATGACGACGAGGACGAAGACGACGACGGCAGCGGTGGCAGCAAGGCCATGACCAAGCGGCTCGAGGAGATGAAGGCCGCCGCACTCGACACGTTCGCGTCGCTGCGGGTCGGCTTCGACAAGCTGCGCAAGGCGTTCGAGAAGACCGGCTGCGACTCGCCCGCGTACCGCAAGGCGCAGCAGGCGCTCAGCGACCAGCTGATGGGCATTCGCTTCACGGTGAAGACGATCGACGGCCTGTGCGGCATCCTGCGCTCGCAGGTGGACGACGTGCGCCGCTGTGAGCGCGAGATCCGCAAGATTGCGGTGGACAAGTGCGGCATGCCGCAGGAACGCTTCATCGAGCAGTTCCCGCCCAATGCGCTGAACCTCGCGTGGATCGAAGCGGAAGCGGCGGCTGGCATGCCTTGCAGCGCCGCGCTGGGCCGCAACGTGCCGGCCGTTCAGGAGCTGCAGGCCCGGTTGATCGAGCTGCAGACCGCGGTCGTGATTCCGCTCGAGGCGTTGAAGGCGATCAACAAGCAGATGAACGAAGGCGAGCGCTCGTCACTGGACGCCAAGCAGGAGATGATCGAGGCGAACCTGCGCCTCGTGATCTCCATCGCGAAGAAGTACACGAACCGCGGCATGCAGTTCCTCGATCTCATCCAGGAAGGCAATGTCGGGCTGATGAAGGCGGTGGACAAGTTCGAATACCGCCGCGGCTTCAAGTTTTCCACCTATGCGACCTGGTGGATTCGCCAGGCCATCACCCGCGCGATCGCCGACCAGGCGCGGACCATCCGCGTGCCCGTGCACATGATCGAGTCGATCAACAAGATGAACCGCGTGAGCCGGGCGCACTTGCAGGAGTTCGGGGTCGAGCCCGACATCGCGACGCTCGCGCAGAAGCTGGAGCTGCCGGAGGCGAAGGTGCGCCAGATCATGAAGATCGCCAAGGAACCGGTCTCGCTGGAGGTGCCGGTCGGCGAGGAGGGCGACACGACCCTGGGCGACTTCATCGAGGACACCCACACCGTCGCACCGATGGAAGCAGCGATGCAGTCGGGCCTGCGCGCTGTCGTCAACGAGATGCTCGATGGCCTCACGCCGCGTGAAGCCAAGGTCCTGCGCATGCGTTTCGGCATCGACATGAGCACCGACCACACGCTCGAAGAAGTGGGCCGGCAGTTCGACGTGACCCGCGAGCGCATTCGCCAGATCGAGGCCAAGGCCGTGCGCAAGCTGAAGCATCCGAGCCGCTCGGACAAACTTCGCGCTTACGTCGAAAACCTGTAGGCAGGGACACCGCCCTGCAGGTGGGGCCCTTGTGTGATCATGCGGCCATGAGCAGCGTCCCGGATGTCTGGGTGGTGGTTCCCTCCACCCCGCAGCAGATCGATGCGGTCGCACGCCAATGTCGTCGCCTGGTCACCAAACGCGCGCTGCTGGCAGCGGGCGTGGCCGCTGTACCGGTGCCGGGGCTGGACTGGCTCACCGACATCGGATTGCTGATGAAGCTGCTGCCCGAGATCAGCGAAGCCTTCGGCCTGACGCAAGAGCAGGTCGAGCGGCTCGCACCGCAGCGCCGCATCGTCGTCTACAAGGCGCTGTCGGCTGCCGGCGGCATCGTGATGGGGCGGGTGATCACGCGCGACGTCATGCTGATGCTGCTGAAGAAGATGGGCGTGCGCCTGTCGACGCAGCAGGTGGCCAAGTACGTGCCGGTGGCCGGGCAGGCCGTGTCGGCGGTGCTCACGTTCTCGGCGCTGAAGTACGTCTGCAAGCAGCACATCCGCCAGTGCATGGCCATCGCGCGTCAAGTGCAGGTGCCGGCGGCCGAGGCGGTGCTGGATTGACGGACCCTCAGGTCTGCGGGGGCGATCGTCGCAAGGTGCGCATCGCGGCGTTGGTGATGCAGACCTCCGTCGCGCCGGAGCGCTCGACGGCACCGGTCTCCTTGAGGAGCCACAGCTCCTTGCGCAGCGCTGGCTCTTCGCAACTCACCAGGGCTGCCAGCGCTTCCGCATGGATGCCTCGGGGGTGCACTGCCGCCAGGGCCTCCAGGATTGCGCGCGTCACATCGACGTACTTCACTGCGCTTGCTCCGTTTACTGCTGAGCCGCCACGATAGCCTGTCACGCCGACGACTAGGCATCAGGATTTCCCTGCGAAGTTTCTTCAAAGTGTGTCCGCACGCGCGTGCGATCGACTGTTGTCTGATGTACGACAACTAGCGCGTCGACTTGCATGGATTTGATAATTCGACTAATATGAAAATATGGAAGAAAAAGAGGTCGTCCGCTCATTGGCTGCGCTTGCCCATGGCCTGCGGCTGCAGGTGTTCCGAGCGCTGGTCGTGGCCGGGCACCGGGGCATGACGCCCGGTGTGATGTCCGAGGGCTCGGGCATTCCGCCGGCGACCCTGTCTTTCCACCTCAAGGAATTGATGAACGCCGGCCTGGTGACGCAGGAGCGCCAGGGCCGCAACCTCGTGTACCGGGCGTCGTTCGATCACATGAACGAGCTGCTCGGCTACCTCACCGCGAACTGCTGCCAGGGCGAGGCGTGCCTCGACGAGGCGGCTGCAGCGTGCAAATGCTGATGGAGTCATCTCGATGAAGCGCTTCCACGTCCATGTCCATGTCGACGATCTCGCCAAGAGCGTCGCCTTCTACTCGAAGCTGTTCGCCGCCGAGCCTGCCCGCATCGAAAGCGACTACGCCAAGTGGATGCTCGACGATCCGCGCATCAACTTCGCGGTCTCGACGCGCGGCGACAAACCGGGCGTCGACCACCTCGGCTTCCAGACCGACGACGCGGCCGAGCTGGCGGAGTTGAAGTCGCGCGCCGAAGCGGCCGACATGGCGCTGTTCGACGAGGGCGAGACGAGCTGTTGCTACGCGCACAGCGAGAAGCACTGGGTGACCGACCCGCAAGGCATCGCGTGGGAGCACTTCCACACGCTGAACGACATCCCGGTGTTCAGCGAGCGCAGGGCCGCGGCGAAGTCCTCCTGCTGCTGATGCCTCATGGTCATCACCAACGTCCTGATCCTCTGCACCCACAGCTCGGCGCGCAGCGTGCTGAGCGAGGGCATGCTCAACCACTGGGCCAGGACGCTCGGCAAGGATGTGCGGGCCTACAGCGCCGGCAGCGCACCGAGTGGGCGGTTGAATCCCTTCGCGCTCGAGGCGCTGAACAAGGCCGGTGTCGACACCGCCGGCTATCGCAGCAAGAGCTGGGATGAGTTCGTCGCTGCCGACGCGCCCGAAATGCGCATCGTCATCACGGTGTGCGACAGCGCGGCGGCCGAAACGTGCCCGTACTGGCCGGGCAGCCCGGTCAAGGTTCACTGGGGCTACGCCGACCCGTCGAACGCGCCGGGCGGTGATGACGGCAAGCGCCTGGCCTTCGAGCTGACGCGCCAGGCCATCGGCTACCGCATGCTGCAGCTGCTGCAACTCCCGATCGAGTCGATGAGCAACGCCGAACTGCAGCAGGCATTGGTCGAAATCTCGAAGCACTGATGCAGCACATCGACCTTCCGCGCAAGCTGGGCGCCGAGGCGCTCGGCACCGCGCTGCTGCTGGCTGTCGTGATCGGCTCGGGCATCATGGCCGAGCGCCTGGCGGGCGGCAACGTCGCCGTGGCGCTGCTCGCCAACACGCTGGCCACGGTGGGCGGTCTGTACATCCTGATCGAGGTGTTCGGCCCCATCAGCGGTGCGCATTTCAACCCGGCGGTGAGCGCCGTGATGACCTGGCGCGGCGAGCTGCCGAAGTCCGCGCTGCTGCCTTACGTTGCCGCGCAGTTGCTCGGGGCGATGCTCGGCGCCTGGCTGGCGCACGCGATGTTCGACCTGGCCATCCTGCAGTTCTCGACCAAGGTTCGCAGTGGCATGGGGCAATGGATCGCCGAAGCCGTGGCCACGGCCGGCCTGCTGCTCGTGATCCTGCGCGCGCCGGCCGGGCGCGCCGCTGCGATGGTCGCCGCCTACATCGGCGCCGCGTACTGGTTCACCGCATCGACCTCCTTCGCCAACCCGGCCGCCGCCTTCGGCCGCATGTTCAGCGACAGCTTCGCCGGCATCGCGCCGGCGAGCGCGCCGGGCTTCATGCTGGCGCAGCTCGGGGCACCCGAACGTGATCGAGGCCTCGGGCCAATCCGAAGGCCAGGTGGTGAGGCGCTAAGCGCCCCGGTCGAGCCGCGCCCTTACGGGGGGCGCCGACCGATGCCTCCGTGAGATAGTGGGCGGCGTGCCAAGCCGCGCGGGTGCTGACGCAAGGGACAATCCGCCCCGTGAATCTCGACGTCAACACCTTGCTGGCCTTGATGCTGGCCAACGTGTTCGCCATGGCGGTCGCCGTGCCGGTGGTGATGGGCTGGCGCGTGAGCGCGGCGGCGCGCCACGTGCTGGCCAGCGCGGTGGCACAGGCGCTGGCCTGGGGCAGTTTCCTGCTCGCACTACCGGTGCACGATCAGCTCTTCTCGACGCTGTGGGTGGCGCTGCTGGGCGCCAGCTTCGTGCTCATGTGGCATGCCCTGCGCGGATGGCTGGGGCCGCGGCCCGGCCGCCCTTTGCTGCTGGCCGTGGCGGTCCTGACGCCGCTAGGCTACGGGTTCGGCTTCGAGCATTACGCCTTCCGCGTCGGCTGGTCGAACCTCGGGCTCGGCCTGCTGATGCTCATGGTGTGCCTGGCCTGCGCCTGGCCGGCGCCCCATGCCAGCCGGCGCTGGCGCGGCCTCATCGTCGTGTGCCTCGGTTCGCTGGCGCTCATCACCTTCACCCGCGGCGTGCTCGGCGCCTTCTTCACCGAGCTGTACCCGACGCTGCGCACGCCGCATCCGGTGAATGTCATCGGCGCGGTGTTGAACCACATTGCGCTGACGCTGACCACCATCGGCCTGCTCGTCGGCTGGCACGAGGAGGCGGAGCGCCGGCTGCGCATCCAGGCCAACACCGATGCGCTCACCGGGCTGCTCAACCGCCGTGCCTGGCGCGAGCGAGCGGCCGACGCCCTCGCGACAGCGCGCCGCGACGGCGAGCCGGTCGCGGTGCTGATGCTCGACATCGATCACTTCAAGCGCATCAACGACCTCGGCGGCCACGAGATGGGCGACCGCGCGCTGCAGTTGATCGCCAGAACGCTGCGCGGCTGCCTTCGTCGCAGCGACCTGGTGTGCCGCTACGGCGGCGAGGAGTTCTGCGTGCTGCTCGCGCGCACCAGCGACGAGGCGGCGCGCGACGTCGACAAGCGCTTGCGCAGCGCGCTGCGCGCCGGCGGCGAACTCGGGCCGGGAATGGCGCTCGGCTTCAGCAGCGGCCTGGCCGTGCTGTGCGCAGACGACGCGGATCTGGACGCCGTGCTTCGCCGAGCCGACAAGGCGCTGTACGAGGCGAAGTCGGCCGGGCGCGGGCGCCTCATCCGCGCGCAGGACCGCGCCGTGGCAGCCGGCCACGCCGCGCTGGCCGTACCGACCTGAGCGGCGGGCCAGCGCGCGGCTGGCGCGTTCAGGCGGCCTCGGCCACCGGCATGCGGATCAGGTGGTCGAAGGCGCTCAGCGCCGCCTTCGCGCCATCGCCGCTGGCGATGATGATCTGCTTGTACGGCGTGGTCGTCGAATCGCCGGCGGCGAACACGCCGGGCACGCTGGTCGCGCCGCGCGCATCCACCGCGATCTCGCCGAACCTGCTCAGCTCCACCGTGCCCTTGAGCCATTCGGTGTTGGGCACCAGGCCGATCTGCACGAACACGCCTTCGAGCGCGACGTGATGCGAGGCGCCGCTGACGCGGTCCTTGTAGCTCAGGCCGTTCACCTTCTCGCCGTCGCCGGTGATTTCGGTGGTCTGCGCGCCGGTGTGAATCGCCACGTTGGGCAGGCTGCGCAGCTTGTTGACCAGCACCGCGTCGGCCTTCAGCTGGTCGGCGAACTCGATCAAGGTCACGTGGCTGACGATGCCGGCCAGGTCGATCGCCGCTTCGACGCCGGAGTTGCCGCCGCCGATCACCGCGACGCGCTTGCCCTTGAACAGCGGCCCATCGCAGTGGGGGCAGTAGGCCACGCCGCGGTTGCGGTACTCGGCCTCGCCGGGAACGTTGACGTTGCGCCAGCGCGCACCGGTGGAGAGGATCACCGTGCGGCTCTTCAGCACCGCGCCGTTGGCCAGCGTCACTTCGGTGAGGCCGCCTTCCTGCTCGGCCGGCTTGAGTGCCTGCGCGCGCTGTGCGTTCATGATGTCGACGTCGTAGTGGCGCACGTGCTGCTCCAGCGCCGCCGCGAACTTCGGCCCCTCGGTCTCCTTGACGGAGATGAAATTCTCGATGCCCAGCGTATCGAGCACCTGGCCGCCGAAGCGCTCGGAGACCACGCCGGTGCGGATGCCCTTGCGCGCCGCGTAGACCGCGGCCGCAGCGCCGGCCGGCGCGCCGCCGACGATCAGCACGTCGTACGGCGCCTTGTCGTTCAGGCGCACGGCATCGCGCGCCGCGGCGCCGGTGTCGATCTTCGCGAGGATCTCCTCGACGCCCATGCGGCCCTGGCCGAACACCTCGCCGTTGAGGAAGACGGTCGGCACCGCCATGATCTTGCGCTGCTCGACCTCGTGCTGGAACAGTGCGCCGTCGATCGTCACGTGCTGGATGCGCGGGTTGATCACCGACATCGCATTGAGCGCCTGCACGACGTCCGGGCAGTTCTGGCAGGTCAGCGATACGTAGGTCTCGAAGCGGAAGTCGCCGTCGAGCGAGCGGATCTGCTCGACCACGCGGTCGTCGAGCTTCGGCGCATAGCCGCCGACCTGCAGCAGCGCCAGCACCAGCGACGTGAACTCGTGGCCCATCGGCAGGCCGGCGAAACGCACACCGATGTCGCGGTTGCTCACGCGCTGGATGAGGAACGAGGGCTTGCGCGCCGCATCGTCCTGCTCCTCGACGACCACGACGTTCCTCGACTGCGCGGCCACAGCGTTCAGCAGCGCCAGCATCTCGCGCGACGTGTCGCTGCCGTCCAGTGACGCGACGAGCTCGATGGGCTGCGTGATGCGTTCGAGGTAGGCCTTCAACTGGGCCTTGAGGTCGTCGTCCAGCATGGCGGGGCTCCTGATCTTCGAGGGTAGGGGCGTGGCGAGGCCGGCCGGTAGTGAGCCGGCCTCGCGCCTTCAGGTTTTGAGTTGATTAGATCTTGCCGACCAGGTCGAGCGACGGCTTCAGCGTCTTCGCGCCTTCGTTCCACTTGGCCGGGCACACTTCGCCCGGGTGCGACGCGACGTATTGCGCGGCCTTGACCTTGCGCAGCAGCTCGCCGGCGTCACGGCCGATGCCGTTGTCGTGGATCTCGCACAGCTTGATCTGGCCTTCGGGGTTGATCACGAAGGTGCCGCGCAGCGCCAGGCCCTCTTCCTCGATCATCACGTCGAAGTTGCGCGTGAGGGCGCCGGTCGGGTCACCGATCAGCGGGTACTGCACCTTCTTGATCGCTTCGGAGGTGTCGTGCCAGGCCTTGTGCGCGAAGTGCGTGTCGGTGGAGATGCCATAGATCTCGACGCCGAGCTTCTTGAATTCGGCGTAGGTGTTGGCCAGGTCTTCCAGCTCGGTCGGGCAGACGAAGGTGAAGTCGGCCGGGTAGAACACGAACACGTTCCACTTGCCCTTGAGCGTGTCTTCGCTCACGTCGACGAACTTGCCGTTGTGGTACGCGGTGGCCTTGAAGGGTTTGACTTGGGTGTTGATCAGCGACATGGTGTTTTCACTGTGGGGGTTGGAACAAGCTCAATGCTATCGGAACTTTCCATCCCATTGCTTTGATTCATCGAATCGCGCGCATTGAGCCGACCTATGGGGCGAGCACGGGATGTTCCCGCGCAGCGCGCGGGCATGGCAGATGCTTAGCCCGCAGCGAGCCAGCGCGCGGCCTCGAATGCGCCGACCGGCGCATCACTCGCGTGCTCGCCGTGCTGCAACTGGCCGGCCCCAACAACAGCGTGCGCGCGTTCTCGATGTCGTCGTCACTCGAAGCGATCGGGCTGAGCCGCGACGTGCGCGCGCGGCTTGCCCGGCAGCCTCGCCGGCGGGCATCCCGGTTGCTGGCAGTTGAAGACATGGCCGGTCTTTCAAGGAGTCCTGCAATGAACCAGATTTGCGATGTGATGACGCGCAACGTCAAGGTGCTGGCGCCGTCGGACTCGATCCGCCACGCCGCCGAATGCATGGATGAACTCAACGTCGGCGCCGTGCCGGTGTGCGATGGCGATCGCGTGGTCGGCATGGTCACCGACCGCGACATCGCGGTGCGCGCGGTGGCGGCGGGCAGGTCCGCCGATTCGACGCCGGTGAGCGACGTGATGAGCGAGCATGTGCGCTGGTGCTACGACGATCAGTCGATCGACGAGGTGATGGAAGAGATGTGTGACTCGCAGATCCGTCGTCTGCCGGTGATCGACCACGAGCGCCACCTGGTGGGCATCGTCTCGCTCGGCGACGTGGCCGCTCGCGGCCCCGATCAGAGGCGCGTGGGGGAAGCGCTGAAGGAAATCTCGTCGCCGTCGGAACCCGATCGCACGCACCACTGAGCGCGTGAGGCGGTGAGGGCCGCGCGCGTCAGACGACGAGAGGCACGCCGCCGCTCGCGCGCCGGCGGCTGCGCAGCCGCACCGACAGGCCGATCAGCGTCGCGCCGAAGAGCAGCGCGTAGGCGCCCATCCACCAGGTGAGCACGATCGCGCCGGCGAAGGGCGCGGCGATCAGCATCACGCCCCACAGCAGCGACAGCACACCGGCGAGCACCAGCATCCAGCGGCCGAGCTGCTCGGTGAGCCGGCGCGAGGCGACGAGCATCAACGCGCCGGTGATCACCGCCCACGCGGCGGTGAGCGCGACGAAGGCGACCACTGTGAGGCCTGGCCACAGCAGCGTGATGACGGCGGCGGTGATGTCGGCGGCGCCCTCGAGCACGAAGCTCCACCAGCGCTCGCCGCGGCGCGCCGCGCGCACGCCGGCGACGATGGCGAAGGCGCCGTCGGTCAGCAGGTAGGCACTGAACAGCAGCGCGAGCGTGATGATGGCCTCGCCGGGCAGGAACAGTGCGACGATGCCGAACAGCACGGCCGCGGCGCCGCGCACCGTCAGCGCCCACCAGTTGCGTGTCAGACCGATGCAGCGCGCATGGGCCCGGTCCGCCGGCGTCGTTGAGGCGGTGTCGCGAAACGTACGGCGTTCCTCGATGTTGCGGTCGGTCATGACAAGTCCCTTGCGTCAATGGTGGTGCTCGCGCGCCATCGGTTTGCCTCCTGGAACGGCGGCCCGGATGCCGTCGTTAAAAGGCGGCAATCACCATGCCCAGCCCGCGCCCCCGGGCACCGCACTTGCCGCGCGGAAGGGAATGCCAGACGCGGCAAGCAAGGAGTACAGGATGGCACCGACATGGGTTTTGCTGGCCGACGAGGGCCGTGCGCGCTTCCTCGAGCTGCCCCTCGCGGGCGGTGATCTGCGCGATGTGGATGAACTTACCGATGCAGCGGCACATGCAGACAACGCCGACTTGCGGCGCGATGCCTACGGGCGGCGCAGCGGCGCCGATCGGGGCATGGGCGGCAGCAACATGGAGTCCGCCGGTGAGGAGCCGCTGGACCACGAGGCGGAGCTGTTCGCGCGCCGCGTCGCGGCCCATCTGCTGCAGGCGCATCGCAAGCATCGCTACGAGTCACTGCGCATTGCGGCGGCGCCGCGTTTCCTCGGGCGCCTGCGCAAGCAGCTCGACCCGGAGGTCGAGCACACCATCGTCGACGAGATCGACAAGGACCTGCTGCAGCTCGATCGCCGCGAATTGACCTTGCGCTTGTTCCCGCCGGGCCTGCAAAATGAAGCATGACCGACTCGCTGGGCGACGAAGCGCCTCACTACGCGCCGCACGTCTACAGGAAGCGCACGCGCTACCTCGTGCTGATCGACGCCGCAGGGGCGATGGTGGCGCGCCTGTTCGATGAGGCGCGGCGCCCGGTGGCCGAGTTCGATGCGTCGTCCGAAGAGGTGGCGGTGATGACCACCGGGCTGCGCCCGGGCAAGGGCGCCGACGCGGCCGCGTGGGACGAGGCGCTCGACGGCCACAGCCGGCAGGAGCGCCTCGCGGCGGACGTCTACACGCTGGACGTGTAGACGCTTTCAGTCAGCTGCGCGGAGCCGGTGCGGGTGCCGACACGGCCGGCGCGCGCGTCACGCGCGTCTTGCCGCCGGTGGTGACGAGGATCACCGGGTCGCCGGGATTCGGCGTCTCGCTGCCCTTGGCCTGCACGATGGCGCGGCGCTCGCCGCTGCGCAGCTGCACCAGGATCTCGACCGCGTCTTCCGCCTTCGCGATGGCCGCCGACGGTGGAGCCGGCCACGCCGCCGACCACCGCACCGGTGGCCGCACCGGCGCCGCTTTGCGAGCCGTCGACGGTGACGGGGCGCACCGACAGCACGGTGGCATCTTGAACCTGCGACAGGCGCTGGGCGTCACCGCGCTGGACGACGTCGGGGCTGGTGGTGGTGCAGCCGGCGAACGCGGCCAGCACCGCGGCGGTGATGATGAGTTGTTTCATTGAGAGGTCTCCAGTCCGAGATGCTGCGT
>VBDL01000811.1:0-329 GCA_005884255.1 Betaproteobacteria bacterium
TCACCAGCCTGATGACGCGTGCCGATCACACCCGGCTGCGCCACGTTGCCACCGTGCAGGCCGAGGGCGCGACCATGGTCACCGTGGCGGCCGTGTGTGCGGTGATGGCGTCGCTGGCCGCCATCGTGCTGGAGCTCTCGACGGCGAAGGCGCAAGGCACCTTGCTGCTGCCGCACTTGCTGTTCGCACTCGTCACGCTGGTGGGCTCGTGGCTGTTGCTGCCCACCTTGTTCGCCGAGGCCTACGCGAGCCTGTACTACGCCGGCGAGCGGACCGGCCGCGCGAGCGGTGGGCTGGAATTCCCCGGCGGCGAGCGCGCGCCCGACTAC
>VBDL01000811.1:370-1767 GCA_005884255.1 Betaproteobacteria bacterium
CCGATGCGCCGCTGGGTGCTCGCGCAGTCGCTGCTGGCCTTCGCCTTCAACACGGCTTTGCTGGCGCTGGCGATCAACATCACCGCGAGCCTTCTATAGCAGCTGTGACTCGCCGTCGAGGTGCGTGACGAGGCCGTGCGCGTCCACGCGCAGCTTGGCCTCGACGAACCAGCGCACCGCCAGCGGATACATCACGTGCTCGCGCGCCAGCACACGGGCGCTCAGGGTGTGCTCGTCATCGCCCGGCAGCACCGGCACCGTCGCCTGCGCGACGATGGGGCCGAAGTCCAGCGTCGGCGTCACGAAGTGCACCGTGGCGCCGGCCACCTTGCAGCCTGCCTCCAGCGCGCGCCGGTGCGTGTGCAGGCCGGGGAAGGCCGGCAACAGCGACGGATGGATGTTGAACATGCGCCCCTCGTAGCGGCGCACGAACGGATCGGTGAGGATGCGCATGAAGCCGGCGAGCACGACGAGATCCGGGTGGTATGCATCGATGGCCGCGGCCAGCTCGGCATCGAAGGCCTCACGCGTGATGTGCAGCTTGTGATCGATCACCGCCGTGGCGATGCCCTTCGCCGCCGCGTACGTCAGACCGGCCGCGACGGGTCGGTTGCTGATGACGGCCACGATTTGCGCATCCCACGCCTCGGCCGCGCAGCGCTCGACGATGGCCTCCATGTTCGAGCCCCTGCCGGAGATGAGGATCACGATCCGCTTCATGGGCGCGCAGTGTACGTCTGCCACAATCGCCACTCGACCGCTACACGACCGCCATGAAGCCCCGCGTTCTCTCCGGCATGCGCCCCACCGGCGCCCTGCACCTCGGCCACTATCACGGCGCGCTCAAGAACTGGGTGCGGCTGCAGCAGGACTACGACTGCTTCTACTTCGTCGCCGACTGGCACGCCCTGACCACGCATTACGAAGACCGCGAGGTCATCGAGCGCAACGTCTATGACATGGTCATCGACTGGGTCGCAGCCGGCCTCGATCCCGAGCGCTGCACGATCTTCCTGCAAAGCCGCATGCCCGAGCACGCGGAGCTGTTCACGCTGCTTGCAATGGGCACCCCGCTGGGCTGGCTCGAGCGCGTGCCGACCTACAAGGACCAGATGGAGAAGCTCAAGGACCGCGACCTCGCGACCTACGGCTTCCTCGGCTACCCGCTGCTGCAGGCGGCCGACATCCTGATCTACAAGGCCGCGTACGTGCCGGTGGGCGAAGACCAGGCCTCGCACGTCGAGCTCACGCGGGAGGTGGCGCGCCGCTTCAACCACCTGTATGGCCGCGCCGCCGACTTCGAAACCAAGGTCGCCGCCGCGGTGGCTAAGCTCGGCAAGGACGACGCGCGCTACTACGAGAAGCAGCGCCGCGACTACGGCCAGAGCGGCAAGACC
>VBDL01000075.1 GCA_005884255.1 Betaproteobacteria bacterium
CGCCGCCTTGCGTGTAGGTGTTGCGCACGGTGTGGCCCGGGGCCTTCGGCGCGACCATCCACACGTCGAGGTCCTCGCGCGGCACGACCTGGCCATAGTGCACGTTGAAGCCGTGCGCGAAGGCGAGCGACGCGCCCTGGCGGATATGCGGCTCGACGTCGTTCTTGTAGACGGCGGCGATCTGCTCGTCGGGCAGCAGGATCATGACGACATCCGCGCCCTTCACCGCTTCTGCGACCTCGGCGACCTTCAGCCCGGCCTTCTCGACCTTGCTCCACGACGCGCCGCCGCGGCGCAGGCCGACGGTGACCTTGACGCCGCTGTCGTTCAGGTTCTGCGCATGCGCGTGGCCTTGTGAGCCGTAGCCGATGATCGCCACGTTCTTGCCCTTGATCAGGCTCAGGTCGGCGTCCTTGTCGTAGTAAACCTTCATGTCTTTCTCCGTAATAACCTTCAAGGGCTCCGCTGGAGCCCGCTTTTACACCCTCAGGATCCTCTCGCCGCGGCCGATGCCGCTGGTGCCGGTGCGCACGGTCTCGAGGATGGCCGTGCGATCGATCGCTTCGAGGAAGGCATCGAGCTTGCCGGCATCGCCGGTGAGCTCGATGGTGTAGCTCTTCTCGGTGACGTCGATGATGCGGCCGCGGAAGATGTCGGCCATGCGCTTCATCTCGTCGCGCTCCTTGCCCACAGCGCGCACCTTGATGAGCATCAGCTCGCGCTCGGTGAAGCTGCCTTCGGTGAGGTCGACGACCTTCACCACCTCGATCAGCCGGTTCAGGTGCTTGGTGATCTGCTCGATCACGTCGTCGCTGCCGGTGGTGACGATGGTCATGCGCGACAGCGAGGCGTCTTCGGTCGGCGCCACCGTCAGGCTTTCGATGTTGTAGCCGCGGGCGGAGAACAAGGCCACCACGCGGGAAAGTGCGCCCGGCTCGTTCTCGAGCAACAGGGCAATGATGTGTTTCATATCGGTTCGTCCTTCGCGCTCTTCAGACCGACGGCGGTAACCGCCGGCCCTTGGCCACGCTCTTCGAAAATTTCGGTGAATCGTCCGGGGCTGTTGGCGCGCTCTCGCGGAAGACTCGCAGCGGCGCGGTAACGCCGCCACGCTCGTCCGCGTTCACGCGCTCACAGGTCCTCGGACCCCAGCAGCATCTCGCTGATGCCCTTCCCGGCCTGCACCATCGGCCAGACGTTCTCCGTCGGATCGGTGCGCACGTCGAGGAACACGGTGCGGTCCTTCAGCTTGATGGCTTCGCGCAGCGCCGGCTCCACGTCACTCGGCTTCTCGACCAGCAGGCCGACGTGGCCATAGGCCTCGGCCAGCTTGACGAAGTCGGGCAGGGCGTCCATGTAGCTGTGCGAGTAGCGGCCACCGTAGTCGAGCTCCTGCCATTGCCGCACCATGCCGAGGTAGCGGTTGTTCAGCGACACGATCTTCACCGCCGTCTTGTACTGGGCGCAGGTGGAGAGCTCCTGGATGCACATCTGGATCGAGCCCTCGCCGGTGATGCAAAACACATCGCTGTCCGGCTTGGCGAGCTTGATGCCCATCGCGTACGGCAGGCCCACGCCCATCGAGCCGAGACGGCCGGAGTTGATCCAGCGGCGCGGTTCCTCGAAACCGAAGAACTGCGCAGCCCACATCTGGTGCTGGCCGACGTCCGACGTGATGTAGGTGTCGCGGCCGCGCGTGAGGTTGTACAAGGTCTCCACCACGTACTGCGGCTTGATGACCTCGGTGCTCTTCTTGTACGAGAGGCACTCGCGCTTGCGCCAATCGTTGATCTGGCTCCACCAGGCGTTGATGGCTGCGCCGTCGGGCTTGGCCTGCGCTTCCTTGAGTTGGGAGATCAGTTCTTGCAGCACGTCCTTCACATCGCCGACGATCGGGATGTCGACCTTCACGCGCTTGGAGATGGACGACGGGTCGATGTCGATGTGCACGATCTTGCGTTCGACCGATGCGAAGTGCTTCGGGTTGCCGATCACGCGGTCATCGAAGCGCGCGCCCACGGCGAGCAGCACGTCGCAGTGCTGCATCGTCATGTTCGCTTCGTAGGTGCCGTGCATGCCCAGCATGCCGAGGAACTTGGGGTCACTCGCGGCGATCGCGCCCAGGCCCATCAGCGTGTTGGTGCAGGGGTAGCCGAGCAAGTTGACCAGCTCGCGCAGCTCGGCTGATGCGTTGCCGAGGATGACGCCGCCGCCGGTGTAGATGTACGGCCGCTTGGCTTGCAGCAGCAGCTGCACCGCCTTGCGGATCTGCCCGCCATGGCCCTTGCGCACCGGGTTGTACGAGCGCATTTCCACGTGCTCGGGATAGTGGAAGGGCGCGGTCTTCAGCGACACGTCCTTCGGGATGTCCACGACCACGGGCCCGGGGCGGCCGGTGCGCGCGATGTGGAAGGCCTTTTTCAGCGTCAGCGCCAGGTCGCGCACGTCCTTCACGAGGAAGTTGTGCTTGACGATCGGGCGCGTGATGCCCACCGTGTCGCATTCCTGGAAGGCGTCCAGGCCGATCGCCGGCGTCGGCACCTGGCCGGTGATGATGACCATCGGGATCGAGTCCATGTACGCCGTGGCGATGCCGGTGACGGCATTCGTCACGCCGGGGCCCGACGTGACCAGCGCCACGCCGACCTCCCCGGTGGCGCGCGCATAGCCGTCGGCCGCGTGGACGGCCGCCTGCTCATGGCGCACGAGGACGTGCTCGATGGTGTCCTGCTTGTACAGCGCGTCGTAGATGTACAGCACCGCACCGCCGGGATAGCCCCAGAGGTACTTGACGCCTTCGGCCTGAAGGCAGCGAACGAGGATTTCGGAGCCGTTGGGCTCCTGGGAGGGATTTTGCGGTTGTGCCGAAGCGGCACGCTTGACTTCCGCGGCAGACATGTCCATTTCGAACCTCTGTGATTTTCTCTGACGAAAAACCATCGGTGCCCCTCCTCGCGCCCTTGTGAAGCGGACTTGGAACCTGCGCGGTCAATAGATCGGCGCCCGGGTCGGGCAGCCGGCTAAGAGACCCAAACTGCGTTGTGGATGCGATAATCCCCGCCGTTTTCAAGCCCCCGCGACCCCAGCCACCCGCCCCTTGGCCACCGACAAAGAACTGTCCGACTTCCTCAAGAGCGTCGAGAAGCGGGCTTTCAAGCGCACTGCCTACGCGGTGCGCGATGACGATGCGGCACTGGACATCGTGCAGGACGCGATGATCCGGCTGTCCGAGAAGTACGCGGACCGGCCGCCGGCCGAGCTGCCGCCGCTCTTCCAGCGCATCTTGTCCAACGCCACGATGGATTGGTTCCGCCGCCAGAAGGTGCGCAACGCGGTGATGTACAACCTCTCGGACTTCGAGTCCGCGGAGGGCGACGATTTCGACCTGCTGGAGACATTGGAAACGGCCGATGGCATGCTCGGGTCCGAGAGCGCGGCCGATTCGGTCGGCCGGGCGCAAATCCTGCTACTGATCGAGGCAGAGGTGGCTCAGTTGCCGACTCGTCAACGCGAGGCTTTCTTGCTGCGTTACTGGGAAGAACTCGATGTCGCGGAGACAGCCGCCGTCATGGGCTGCTCGGAAGGCAGCGTCAAGACGCACTGTTCGCGGGCCGTGCATGCCTTGGCGAAGGCTTTGCAGGCAAAGGGAGTCGCGCCATGAAGCCATTCAAGATCAACACCACCGCTCGAGACCTCGACACCCTGCAAGCGCGCGTCGGCGCGCTCATTGCCGCTCGCCTGAGCGAGCAGGCCGAGCGAACCCCGCACGACGTCAACGAGCGCCTGCGCTTCGCGCGCGAGCAGGCGCTGCTGCGTGCTCGCGAGGCGCGGGCCGCAGAGGCTCCGGCCGTCGTACACAGTGGCGCCGCCGCGGCGTTGACGCTCGGCGGCTTGGGCGGTCATTCGTCGTGGTGGGTCCGTCTGGCCTCCGTAATGCCGTTGATCGTGCTGGTCGGCGGCCTGGTGCTGATCCAGCAGGTGCACGAGCGCGCGCAGATCACCGCCGCGGCCGAGGTGGACACGCAAATCCTCAGCGACGATCTGCCCCCGGCTGCCTACAGCGACCCCGGCTTCGCCGAGTTTCTGAAGACGGCGCACGAGTGAGCCGCGCGAACGACGGTGCTCTCACGGACTGACAACGCCCTCCCCGCCGCTCCGCGCCGTACGGTGGCCGCAGCGGCGTTGGCCCTCCTGCTCTCCTGGGCGGCGCCCTCCGTCGTGGCGCAGGCGCCGAGGCCTGCACCTTCGCAGCAGGATCAGGGTGGCCCCGCCTGGTCGAGCTTGACACAGGCCCAGCGCAGCGCGCTCGCACCGCTCGAGCACGACTGGGCCGGCATCGACGCCCAACGCAAACAGAAGTGGCTCGACATCGCGACGCGCATGCCCAAGATGCCGGCCGACGAGCGCCAGCGCGTCCAGCAACGCATGCAAGAATGGGCCAAGCTCTCGCCGCAGGAACGCGGCCAGGCGCGCCTGCACTACCAAGAGGCGCGGCAGATCACGCCGCAGGAGCGGCAGCAACGCTGGGAGGCCTACCAGGCGTTGCCGCCGGAGGAACGCCGGCAACTGGCGGAACGCGCCCAACCGGTCAAACCGGCCAAACCGGCAGCCTCGAAGAACGGCGCGCGCGAAGCGGCGCCCAAATCGAACATCGTGCCCAATCCGGCCGATGCGGCGCGGCCCAAGGCCGTCGGTCCGACCGTCGTGCAAGGCAAGCCCGGCGCGACGACCACGCTGATCACGCGGCAGCCGGCTCCGCCGGCTCACCAGCAGACCGGTTTGCCGAAAATCGCCGCAACGCCAGATTTCGTCGACCGCACGACTCTGCTGCCGCAAAAAGGCCCGCAAGGCGCCGCCACACGCGCGGTCACGCCGGCCAGCGCACCCCAGCCAAACCGGCCATGACGGCCGAGCCTCGCGAACACGGCGCGCCCGACGCCGCGCTGCTCACGCCCAGCCTGCGCCGGCGCCTGGCCTGCTTTCTCTACGAGGGGGTGCTGCTGTTCGGCGTGGTGATGATCGCCGGCTACCTCTACGGCAGCCTCACGCAGCAGCGAAACGCGCTCGCCGGGCGCCACGGGCTGCAGGCCTTCATCTTCCTCGCGCTGGCCGTGTACTTCGTGTGGTTCTGGTCGCATGGTGGGCAAACGGTGGCGATGAAGACCTGGCACATCCGTCTCGTGCGCGCCGACGGCGGGCCGGTGTCTCAGGGGCGCGCGTTGTGCCGCTACGTCCTGAGCTGGCTGTGGTTTGTGCCGGCGCTGCTTGCGCTGTGGATCACCGGCCAACATTCGCTGGGCGCCATCTTCGGATCGATGATCGCCGGCGTCATCGCCTATGCGCTGCTCGCCTACCTGCATCCGCAGCGCCAGTACTGGCACGACGCGGTCTGCGGCACGCGCCTCGTGCACAGCGCTCCCGCGCGCTGAGTGCTGTCACTGCTTGCGGGCAAAATCCTGCTCCATGAGCAATCCGTACAAGGGCCGGACCGGCCTTGACCGCATCGTTCGTGCCATGGGCTATTCGCTCGACGGACTGAAGATCGCGTACCACGGCGAAAGCGCCTTTCGCCAGGAAATCTGGCTGGCGGCGGTACTGCTCCCGGCGGCCTTCTGGCTGGGCCGCAGCTGGACCGAAGTCGCGCTGCTCGCCGGCACCGTGCTGATCGTGCTGATCGTCGAGCTGCTGAATAGCGGCATCGAGGCCGCGATCGATCGTGTGTCCTTCGAGCTGCATGACCTGTCCAAGCGCGCGAAGGATCTGGCCAGCGCCGCCGTGCTGCTGTCGCTGCTGCTGTGCGGCGGCGTGTGGGCGTCGGCGCTGTGGACGCGCTTCAACCCATGAGCACCACGATCTGCGTCTATTGCGGCTCTCGCGAAGGAGCGCAGCCGCAGCACGCCGACGCGGCGCGCACGCTCGGCCGGCTCATCGGCGAGCGCGGCTGGCGGCTGGTGTACGGTGGCGGCAAAGTCGGCCTGATGGGCATCGTCGCCGATGCGGTGCTCGCCGCGGGCGGCGAGGTGATCGGCGTGATCCCTGACACGCTGATGCGCCGCGAGGTCGGCCACCGCGGACTCACCGAATTGCATGTGGTGCAGACCATGCACCAGCGCAAACAGATGATGGCCGAGCGTGCCGACGCCTTCATCGCGCTGCCCGGCGGCATCGGCACGCTCGAAGAATTGTTCGAGGCCTGGACCTGGCGCCAGCTCGGCTACCACGACGAGCCGATCGGCTTGTTGAATGTCGGCGGCTACTACGACCCGCTGCTGCAGTTCATGCAGTGCACGGTGGACGAGGGTTTTCTGTCGCCGGCGCAAATGTCGATGATCGATGTCGACGACGACGCATCGCGCTTGCTGGACACGCTGGCCGCGAAGCTGGCGGTACCCCGCGGTGGCGAAGACCTCTCCCGGATCTAGACCGCGGCTTCGTCCGTTTCGCCGGTGCGAATGCGCACCACCTGTTCCACCGCGCTGACGAAGATCTTGCCGTCGCCGATCTTGCCGGTCTTCGCCGCCTTGACGATGGCCTCGATGCAGCGATCGACGTCATCGTCCTTGACGACCACCTCGACCTTCACCTTGGGCAGGAAGTCGACCACGTATTCGGCGCCGCGGTACAGCTCGGTATGGCCCTTCTGCCGCCCGAAGCCCTTCACCTCGGTCACCGTCAGGCCGGAGACCCCGACCTCGGCCAGCGCCTCACGCACCTCTTCGAGCTTGAAGGGTTTGATGACGGCGGTGATCTGCTTCATGGCGCACTCCGGTTCAAGACATTGAGCACCAGTGTACGCAAAGAGCGGGCTCAGGCGCGAAACTTCGACGTGATCGGATAGCGCCAGTCGCGACCGAACGCGCGGTGCGTGATGCGGATTCCCACCGGCGCCTGGCGGCGCTTGTACTCGTTGATCTTCACCAGCCGCGTCACACGCTCGACCACCGCGGCATCGAAGCCCGCAGCGACGATCTCGTCGATGCTCTGGTCCTCCTGCATGTAGCGCTCGAGGATCGCATCGAGCGTGTCATAGGGCGGCAGACTGTCCTGGTCGGTCTGGTCGGGCCGCAGTTCGGCCGACGGCGCGCGCGTGATGATGCGCTCGGGGATCACAGCCCCGATGCTGCCGTCGGCACGCACGGTGGGCTGCTCGTTCTTCCAGCGCGACAGGCGATAAACCAGTGTTTTCGTCACGTCCTTGATCACCGCGAAGCCGCCGGCCATGTCGCCGTACAAGGTGCAGTAGCCGGTGGCCATTTCACTCTTGTTGCCCGTGGTCAGCACGATGGCGCCAAACTTGTTCGATAGCGCCATCAACAAGGTGCCGCGGATCCGCGCCTGGATGTTTTCCTCGGTGGCATCTTCGGTGCAACCGGCGAACTCGTTGGCCAGCGCAGACTTGAACGCGTCGACCATCGGCACGATGGAGATCTCGTCGTAGCGCACACCCAGGTGCTGCGCCATCTCGCGCGCATCGAGCCAGGAGATGTCGGCCGTGTAGGGCGACGGCATCATCACCGCGCGCACGCGATCGGCGCCGAGCGCATCCACCGCCACCGCCAACACCAGCGCCGAATCGATGCCGCCAGACAAGCCGATGATGGCACCGGGGAAACCGTTCTTGCCGATGTAGTCGCGCACACCGGTGACCAGCGCGCCCCACGCCTGCGCCTCGAACGACAGCGCCGGCGCAATCTCGCCGCGCGCGCCGCCGTCGCCGTCGAGTTCGACGAACGTGAGGCTCTCGTCGAACATCGGCGCGCGCGCCGCCAGCTCGCCGCGTGCGTCGAGCGCGAACGACGCGCCGTCGAACACGACCTCGTCCTGCCCGCCGACGAGGTGCGCGAACAGCAGGGGCAACCCGACGCCGCGCGCGCACTGCGCCATGCGCTGCTGCCGCTCTTCGGCCTTGTCGATGTGGAAGGGCGACGCATTGAGCACCGCCAGCACCTGCGCCCCGGCCGCCTTCGCCAGCTGCGCCGGCTCGTCGAACCACGCGTCCTCGCAGATCAGCACGCCGAACTTGAGGCCGCCGGCCTCGAACACCAGCGCGCCCTGCCCGGCGTCACGGCCCGAGGCGAAATAGCGGTGCTCGTCGAACACCTGGTAGTTGGGCAACTCGCGCTTGCAGTAGGTTGCGAGCACATGTCCCCCCGACAGCACCGAGGCCGCATTGCAGCGCAGCGGCACACTCACCGACTTGGACCTAACATCGCCGCGTTCACCGAACTGATGCGGATGACCCACCACCACGTGCAGGCCCTCGCAATCGGCCAGCCCACGCGCCACGTCGGCGAGCGCCTCCTGGCAGGCCAGCATGAAGGCCGGGCGCAGCAGCAGATCCTCCGGCGGGTAGCCGCTCAGGCACAGCTCGGGGGTCAGCACGACGCGCGCGCCGGCCGCATGAGCCTGCCGCGCCATGGCAACGATCTTGCGAGCATTGCCGGCCAGGTCGCCGACATGGGCGTTGAACTGGGCCAGCGCGACCTTGGTGGAAGCGGACATCGATGAACGTGCGGGAAGTCTCGAACGATTATGTCTCCGGCCGGCACTACGCGCCTTAACTTCGCTGGCGCGAAGTTAGCCTTCGACGAAATGGGCAGCCATTTTGTCATCGGGGTGCACGACGATCCCGCGGCGATCGACGCGGCGGCATGGAATGCACTGGTCGAAGCACAGCCCGATGCGAACCCCTTCGTGCGCCACGAAATGCTGCTGGCGCTGCATGCGTCGGGCAGCGCGACGCCGCGCAGCGGCTGGTCGCCGTGCTTCATCACACTGCACCGTGGAACCCAGCTCGTGGCCGCATGCCCCGCGTACTTGAAGACGCACTCCTACGGCGAGTACGTGTTCGACTGGGCCTGGGCCGACGCCTATGAGCGCCACGGTCTGCCCTACTACCCGAAGCTGCTGTCGGCCGTGCCGTTCACGCCGGTGCCCGGGCCGCGCCTGTTGGCGCTCGATGCCGACGCGCGGCGCGCGCTCTTGGAGACGCTGCGGGCGTTTGCGCGACGCACCGAGCTCTCATCGGTGCATCTGTTGTTCGTCGGCGATGACGACGCCGCAGCCGCGCGCGACGCCGGCTGGCTGCTGCGCCACAGCGTGCAGTTCCACTGGCAGAACCGCTCGCCGCAGCCGTATGCCGACTTCGACGACTTCCTCGCGACCTTCCGCCACGACAAGCGCAAGAAGATCCACCAGGAGCGGCGCAAGGTGCACGACGCCGGCGTGAGCTTCAGCATCCACGAGGGCGCGCAGATCGACGACGCGCTGTGGAGCTTCTTCCACCGCTGCTACACGCTGACCTACCGCGCGCACCACTCCACGCCCTACCTCACGCGCGACTTCTTCGCACGCATGGCAGCGACGATGCCGCAGCACTGGGTGATGTTCGTCGCCGAGCGCAACGGGCAGCGCATCGGTGCGTCGCTGGTCGCGCTCGACCCGCTGCGACGCGTGGCCTACGGCCGCTATTGGGGCGCCATCGAGCACGTGCCTTGCCTGCACTTCGAGGCTTGCTACTACCAGCCGCTGGCCTGGTGCATCGCCAACGGCTACTCGCGCTTCGAAGGCGGTGCACAGGGCGAGCACAAGATGGCGCGCGGGCTGATGCCGGTGCGCACCAGCTCGGCGCACTGGCTCAAACATCCGCAATTCGCCCGCGCGGTGGCCGACTTCCTCGAGCGCGAGGGCGCCGGCATCGATGACTATGTGGACGAGCTGGCTTGATAGCGCGCGATGCCGGTGGTCACCTCGGCCTTCGCGCTGTCCGGCCCTTCCCAGCCCTTGACCTTGACCCACTTGCCGGCCTCGAGGTCCTTGTAATGCTCGAAGAAGTGCGTGATGGCCTTCAGGCGCATCGGGTTGATGTCTTCGGGCTTCTGCCAGTGCGTGTAGATCGGCAGGATCTTGTCGATGGGCACGGCCAGCAGCTTCGCATCGCCGCCGGCCTCGTCGTCCATGGCCAGCATGCCGATCGGGCGGCAGGTAACGACGACGCCCGGTGTCAGCGGGAACGGCGTGATCACCAGCACGTCGACCGGATCACCGTCGTCCGACAGCGTCTGCGGGATGTAGCCGTAGTTGCACGGGTAGTGCATCGCCGTCGTCATGAAGCGGTCGACGAACATGGCGCCCGTCTCCTTGTCGACTTCGTACTTGATGGGATCGGCGTTCATCGGGATCTCGATGATCACGTTGAACTGCTCGGGCGCCTTGCCGCCGGGGGTCACGTTGTGAAGGCTCATGGTCGTGTTCTCGAATGCCGCGGGAAAACCCGAATTCTACGAGTGCGGCTTGCGATGCCCTGACGTGGGGCACGCGCATCACTCGCTGGTAAACACGGTAAGCCTGTCATTGCCTTGCCCACAAGCCACCGCTAGCATGCACCGGCGACCCGACCGGCCCTGCCCCATGGGCGAAGAATGCCGGGCGCGTTCATCCCATCGAGTCCGAACAAGGAAGGAGTGACCTTCATGTCGATCACTTGGGCGCTGTATTTGGCGCTGGCATGCGGCCTTGCCGCAGTGGTGTACGGGTTCATACAAAGAAGCTGGATCCTCAAGCAGGACGCGGGCAACGCCCGCATGCAGGAGATCGCGTCGGCGGTGCAGCAAGGCGCGGCTGCCTACCTGGCGCGCCAGTACAAGACCATCGGCATCGTCGGCGTCGTGCTCGCGATCCTCATCGCGGTGTTCCTCGACTTCACCACGGCCAGCGGCTTCATCATCGGCGCCATCCTCTCGGGCGCGTGCGGCTTCATCGGCATGAACGTCTCGGTGCGCGCCAACGTGCGCACCGCGCAAGCGGCCACGCAAGGCATCGGCCCCGCACTCGCGATCGCCTTCAAGGGTGGTGCGATCACCGGCATGCTGGTGGTCGGCCTCGGGCTGCTCGGCGTGACCCTCTTCTTCTGGTACGTGACCGGCGGCGGCGGCAAGATCGATTCGGCCACGCTGAAGCCGCTGCTCGGCTTGGCCTTCGGCGCTTCGCTGATCTCGATCTTCGCGCGCCTGGGCGGCGGCATCTTCACCAAGGGCGCCGACGTCGGCGCCGACCTGGTGGGCAAGGTCGAAGCCGGCATCCCCGAGGACGATCCGCGTAACCCGGCGGTGATCGCCGACAACGTGGGCGACAACGTCGGCGACTGCGCCGGCATGGCCGCCGACCTCTTCGAGACCTATGCGGTGACCTTGATCGCGACGATGGCGCTCGGCGCGCTCACCGTCACCGGCGCGGCGGCGAATGCGGTGATCTATCCGCTGGCGCTCGGTGCGGTGTCGATCATCGCGTCGATCATCGGCTGCAGCTTCGTCAAGGCCAGCCCCGGCATGAGGAACGTGATGCCGGCGCTCTACAAGGGCCTGATCGTCGCCGGCGTGATCTCGCTGATTGCCTTCTACGTCGTAACAAC
>VBDL01000812.1 GCA_005884255.1 Betaproteobacteria bacterium
CACCACGGCCACCACCCGGAGATCGAGCTCGTCGCACCCGATCGTGCGAAGGGCCGCTGGTACCTCGAGGACCATGTCATCGACCTCGAGCAGAACTGGACGCTGCACGGCACCGCGTACTACGACGACGAGTACGTCAAGCGCGATGGCCAGTGGCGCATCGCCTTCACCGGCTACGAGCGTGTGTTCGAGACGGTGACCTCGCCGATCCCCGCGGCGCTGCGCGTCACCGCCAACCTCTTCGAACCGCGGAGGTGAAGCGATGGAGAAGGTTCTCTACGTGCTGTGGCGCGACCCGCGCGTCAACGAAGACGCCTTCGCACGCCGCCTGCGCGGCGAGGTCGCCGAGCGCCTGCTCGAGGGCGGCGCCTGCGGCCTGCAGGTCAACGTGGCCGACGACGCGGTACAGTCGGCCACCGCGCTGCGCCAGGTGAACACGCGCCCGCAGATGGCAGGGCTGCTGTCGCTGTGGGTCGACAGCGCGATCGCGCGCTTTCGCCGGCCCTTCGACGAGCTCGTCGAGCCCGCGGCCGGCCGCATGGCGGCCTACCTGGTCACCGAGTCGGTGCCCATTCGCAACACGCGCCACCCGGCGGTGCCGGGCGAGCGCACGGCCGGCTTCGCGCAGCTCGCTTTCTTGAAGCGCCCGCCCCGGCTCACGCACGCGGCCTGGCTCGACACCTGGCACAACCACCACACGCCGGTGGCCATCGACACGCAGGACAACTTCGAATACGTGCAGAACGTCATCGTGCGCGCGCTCAGCCATGCGGCGCCGGTGCTCGACGCGGTGGTCGAGGAATGCTTTC
>VBDL01000066.1 GCA_005884255.1 Betaproteobacteria bacterium
TCACGGCGTCGAGCCCGCCCACTGCCAGCCGCGCGCCGATCTGCAGGTCGCCGCCCATCGGGCCGCTGAGCACGCATTCGACATCGAGGCCAACCTCTGCATGCAGGCGCCCGCCGGTGGTGCCGGTGGCCACCAGCGCGCAGCGGCCAAGAAAGTCCCTGAACTCGCGCGCCAGGATGACCATGTCGTCCTTCTTCGCGTCGTGGGCGATGAGCGCGATGTTCATGAGGGCGATGATAGGCACGCGGCGCTATCGCGCGGTGTCAGACTGCAGCGGATACAGCGGCGCCTCGCCCGGCGCCGAGAGGCTCGGAATCACCCGCTCGACCTCCGGCACCGCAGCGGCGATCGCCTCGGCGCGCCTGGCCTGCTGCGGGCTCGCCACGCAACCCTGCAGGTAGACGATGCGCCGCTGCACGATGACCCAGATCGACGCGGCGCGGTCCAGTTCCGCGTCGCCGCGCAACGCGGCCACGACGCCCTGCGCGACGCGCGCGTCGTAGCGGTAGGCGTTGGGCTCGCTGCACAGGCCGCTGAGCCAGCAGGTCGTGCCGCGCTCGATGCGCGAGTGCGCCTCGGCGCGCATCTGCGATTCGCTGTAGGCCGGGCCACGCGGCACCGGGCAGGCCGCCGTGGCGCTCGTCGCGCGCTCGAAGGGATCGTTGAACGGGTTGGCGCGCAGCGGTTCGTCGGCGGCGGCCAGCGACGCGGCGCACAGCACCAGGAACCAAGCGGACACCGCGGATCCGGCTTCGCCGGTCCGCCGGTGTCGCCCCCTCGAGGGGGCGGCCGAAGGCCGTAGGGGGTGGTTCATTCTTTCAGCCGTGCGGCCAGCGCGTCTCCGACGTCGTGCATGAAGGCGCGGACTCGGGCCGTGTCGCGCAAGTCGGGGTGGGTCAGCATCCACACGGGCACGGCAACCTCGGGGATCGGCTCTGACACGGCCACCAGTTCCGGATGCTTGGCCTCCATGAAGGTCGGCAGCAGGCCCACGCCGATGCCGGTGTGCAGCAGCGACGCCACGGCATTGAAGATGTCGGCGCGGATGCGCACGTTGGCCTCGCGCAGCTGCTGGCGCATCCAGCGGTCGTAGACGCGCGTCGTCGCGTCGCGCTCGAAGGCGACCCACGGCGCATCGCGCAGCAGCACCGGCAGCGGCTGCACGCTTTGTGGCAGCCCCGCCGCGGCGCGCAGCGCGTAGATGCGGCACTGGCTCATGCCGAGCTGGCGGCCGACCAGATGCTCGGCGACGTGCGGCGACAGGCGCAGCGCCACGTCGGCCTCCAGCCGCGACCAGGCTTGCGCATCGCGCGCGCTGCGCCGCGACAGGTCGACGAGAAACGCGTTCTCCACCACTTCGACCTCGATGCCCGGATAGCGGCGCGCGAAGTCGGCCAGCGGCTGCGGCAGCAGGTGCTCCATCACGACGAACGCGGTGGTCACGCGCAGCGGGCCGGTCAGCTCGCGGTCTCGGCCGAGCACCCGGCGCTCGATCTCGTCGGCCTGGTCGGCCATGCGCCGCGCCTGCTCCAGCAGCATCAACCCGGCCTCGGTGGGCTGGTAGCCGCTGCGCTGGCGCTCGAAGAGGCGCGCGCCGAGGCGCGCTTCCAGCGCATCGAGCCGGCGCAGCACGGTGCTGTGGTTCACGCCCAGCTGGCGCGCGGCGCCTGCCAGCGAGCCGGCGTTGCCGATCGCCAGCGCATGGCGCAGGTCGCTCCAGTCGAGTTCGGGCATGGCGCGCAGTATCGAGGCGCCGTGCGTTTTTGCAAACTCGGCCTGCACATCGGCCCATTGTTGGCATGAGCAGGCAGTTCTAGAGTTCGTCTCATCAGGATTAACCCTAGGCGAGGTCCCCATGAGCACCCTGGCCCACCGCTCCGTCGATGACAGCACCCAGCGCCCGCCATTGCGCTTGCTGGAGCGCCGGCCGCGCCCGGCCGCCGTGCCGGTGGAGGAGCCACATCCGATCGATCGATGGCTCGATCGCTGGCTGGTGCGCTGGATCGACGGCTACTTCGCGCTCGGCGATCGTCTGCAGCACCGACACCGCATGGGCAGCTGGCAAAGCCTCCGCTGAAGGGTGGCGCGAGGGGAATAATCGAGTGTCCCCTCGCGTAAGCCCTGCGTGGAAGCACCCGCCGCCTTTCGCCAGCAACTGCTCGCCGCGATCCCGCGGCTGCGGCGCTATGCGCGCTCGCTGGTGTTCGACGCCGCCCAGGCCGACGACCTGGTGCAGACCGCGCTCGCGCGGGCGCTGTCGCACTGGCACCAGTTCGATCAGCGGCGCGACATCCTCGTCTGGCTGCTGAGCATCGCGCACAACGCGCACCTCGACGAGCGCCGGCGCGACGCGCGCTGGGCGCAGTTCGATGTCGAGCACACGGCGCACGAACCGGTGGCCCCGGGGACGGACGTCGGCCTGCGCATCGACCTCGTGGCGGCGCTGCATCGCCTGCCCGATGCGCAGCGGGAGGTGCTGCTGCTGATCGGCGTGGAACAACTGAGCTACGCCGAATGCGCCGAGGTGTTGCGCGTGCCGCTGGGCACCGTGATGTCGCGGCTGTCGCGCGCGCGCGTGGCGCTGCGCGGCCTGCTCGATGGCTCTGTACAAGCGGCGCCGCGCGCGCTGCGCCGCGTCGTGTAGGACACGATCATGGCGACGATGGAACCCCGCGTGGACGACGAGCTGCTCAACGCCTGGCTCGACGGCGAGCTCGATGCCGCCGAGCGCGCGCGCGTCGATGGCTGGCTGCGCGAGCATCCGGAAGACGCCGCGCGCGTGCGCCTGTGGGCCGCGGACCGCGATGCACTGCGCGTCTCGCTCGATGCCACGCTCGACGAGCCGGTGCCTGCGGCGCTGCAGCGCACCGTGTGGCGTGGCGGTGGCTGGGCCTTCGATCGGCGGCTCGCGCTGCGCGTGGCCGGCGGCGCCGCGTTGCTGCTGGTCGGCGGCGTGCTGGGCGCGCTGTTCGACCGCAGCGGCGGCGCCGAGGCGGGCGAGGCCTGGCTCGAGCGCGCGGCGCTGGCGCACGCGGTGTATGTGCCCGAGCAGCGCCATCCGGTGGAGGTGGCGGTGCTCGGCGCGGCCGATGCGCGCGCGCAGGAAGAGCATCTGCAGAAGTGGCTCACGAAGCGCGTGAACCTGCCGGTGAAGCTCTTTGACCTGCGCGCGCAGGGCTTCGAGCTGGTCGGCGGCCGCCTGCTGCCCGAGAGCAACGGCCCGTGCGCGCAGCTGATGTACCAGGATGCTCAGCAGCGGCGCGTCACCGTCTACCTGCGCAAGCCCGAGCGCGGCACGCCGGCCACCTTCCGCTACGAGCGCGAGGGCGAGCTCGGCATGTTCTATTGGGTCGAGGGCCAGGGCGCAGTGAGCACCGGCTATGCGCTGGTCGGCGCGCTGCCGCGCGAGCGGCTGCTGGCGCTGGCCGAGGCGATCTACCGGCAGGGCGGCACGCAGTAGGAAGGCGCGCGGGTCCCTAGAATCCCGCGATGCCCGCCGCTCCCCTGACCGCCCACCAGCGATTGGCCGCGCTGGCCCGCCTGGCCATCGCCGCCGTGCTCGGCTTCACGTCGGGCCTGCCTCTGGCCTTGTCGGGCCAGGCGATGCAGGCCTGGCTCAGCGTCGAAGGCCTCGACATCGCGACCATCGGCTTCTTGAGCCTTGTCGGCCTGCCCTACACCTTCAAGTTCCTGTGGGCGCCGCTGATGGACCGTTTCGAGCCACCGTGGCTCGGCCGCCGCCGCGGCTGGCTGGTGATCACGCAACTGGCGTTGGCACTCGCGCTGCTGGCCATGGCCGCCACCTCGCCGACCGGCGCCACGCGCGCCTTCGCGCTGATCGCGGTGGGCGTGGCCTTTCTGTCGGCGTCGCAGGACGTGGTCGTCGATGCCTACCGCACCGACCTGCTGCCCGCGCACGAGCGCGGCATGGGCTCGTCGCTGTACGTGCTTGGCTACCGGCTGGCGATGATCCTCTCCGGCGGCGTCACGCTGATCTGGACCGACGCCGCGCAAGGCAGCGGCTGGAGCTGGCCCGAGGTCTACCGGCTGATGGCCGCTCTGATGGTGGTCGCGGCGGTGTTCTCGGCGCTGGCGCTGCCGCGCGTCATCGTGCCGGCGCCGCCGCGCACGCTGGCGCGCCACGATCTGCTCGGCTTTGCCGCGCTGGCCGTGGCGGTTGCCGTCGGCGTCGTGCTGACCGATCGCCTGGGCACGCCGACCGCGCAATGGCTGCTCGGGCCGCTGCTCGATGGCAGCGCGCTGACGGTAGCGATGCGCGCCAAGTGGGTCGACCTGCTCGCGCTGCTGCTGGGCTTGGCCGTCACCGTGCCGCTGGCGGCGTGGGCGGCGCGCAGGGCGCGCTTCGAGACGCTGCTGGAGGGCCTGCACAGCTACTTCGCGCAGCCCGGCGCCATCGCCTTCCTCGCCTTCGTCGTGCTCTACAAGCTCACCGACGCGTTCGCGCTGTCGCTGATGACGCCCTTCCTGCTCAAGGTGATGGCCTTCAGCTCGGCCGAAGTGGGCCTCATCAACAAGATCGTCGGGCTGTGGCTGACCATCGCCGGCGCGCTGGTCGGCGGCGCGCTGATGCTCAAGCTCGGGCTGTGGCGCTCGCTGATGGTGTTCGGGCTGCTGCAAGGCGTCAGCAACCTCGGCTTCATGTGGCTGGCGCTGGAGGGCAAGGGGATGCTGCCGGGCCTCACGGTGCCGGCCTTCGACTGGGGCTTCGTCAAGCTTGCGCAGGCCACGCCGATCGACGGTGGGCTGCTGCTGGTGGTGGCGCTGGAAAACGTCACCAGCGGCATGGGCACCGCGGCCTTCCTCGCCTTCCTGATGAGCCTGTGCAATCACCGCTTCACGGCCACGCACTACGCGCTGCTGTCGGCCTTCGCGTCGGTGGGGCGCGTGTGGGTCGGGCCGCTGGCGGGCGTGCTGGCCGAGACGATCGGTTGGCCCACTTTCTTCGTCATCGCGACGCTGCTGTGCCTGCCGCCACTGGCGATCCTCGTCTGGCTGCGCGACAGTGTGCAGGCGCTCGACGTCGAAGCGCCGCCCACCTGAGTGGGTATGCCGCATGCCTAGAATTTGCTGACTGCCATGAACTTCCGCACCGACGCCACCGTCCCTGAACCCGCGCTGGCCCATGCGGGCGGCTGCCATTGCCCGCTGCACGCGCGGCGCCTGTTCAGTGCCGCGCTGCTCGGCGCCGCCGCACTGCCGGCGCTGGGCCAGCCGATCGAGGAATGCCGGCGCTCGAAATTCACGCAGCTGGTCTCGGCCGAGCAGCTGGAAACCGCCGCCGGCCAGCAGTACCGGCAGATGCTGTCGCAAGCCTCGGAGCAGCGCGCCGTCGGCCCGAAGGACCATCCGCAGGTGGTTCGCCTGCGCGCCATCGCGCAGCGCATCATTCCCTTCGCCATCGAATGCAACGAGCGCGCCAAGGACTGGCGCTGGGAAGTCAACCTGATCGGCTCCAAGCAGCTCAACGCGTTCTGCATGCCGGGCGGCAAGATCGCCTTCTACTACGGCATCCTGCAGCAGCTGCAGCTCGACGACGACGAGGTGGCAATGATCATGGGCCACGAGATCTCGCATGCGCTGCTGGAGCACGCGCGCGAGCGCGTGGGCAAGACCACCGCGACGCGCGGCGTCATCGAGCTCGGTTCGGCGCTGCTGGGCCTGGGCAACACCGGCCGCATGTTCGCCGACCTCGGCGGCCAGCTGCTGACGCTGCGCTTCTCGCGCGAGGACGAGAGCCAGGCCGACGCGCTGGGCTTGGTGATTGCGGCGCGCGCCGGCTACAACCCGCGCGCCGGCATCACGCTGTGGCAGAAGATGCTGTCGTCCAACAAGGGTGCGCCGCCGCAGTGGCTGTCGACCCACCCGTCGGGCGAGTCGCGCATCCA
>VBDL01000067.1 GCA_005884255.1 Betaproteobacteria bacterium
GAGGGCGTTCTTCACCGCTTCGAAATCGCCCGGCGCGGTGATCACCTCGATGGCGCCGTCGCCGTCGGTGATCACGTCCTCGGCGCCGGCCTCGAGCGCGGCTTCCATCACCTTGTCTTCGCTGGTGCCGGGCGCGAACACGAGCTGCCCGCAGTGCTTGAACTGGAAGGCCACCGAGCCCTCGGTGCCGAGGTTGCCGCCGTGCTTGCTGAAGGCGTGGCGCACTTCGGCCACGGTGCGCACGCGGTTGTCGGTCATGCAGTCGACGATGATGGCCGCGCCGCCGATGCCGTAGCCCTCGTAGCGGATTTCCTCGTAGTTCACGCCTTCGAGGTTGCCGGTGGCCTTGTCGATGTTGCGCTTGACGGTGTCCGCCGGCAGGTTCACCGCCTTGGCCTTGTCGATCGCCAGACGCAGGCGCGGGTTCGCGCCCGGGTCACCGCCGCCCTGGCGCGCCGCGACCATGATCTCGCGGATCACGCGCGTCCACGCCTTGCCGCGTTTCTCGTCCTGGCGGCCCTTGCGGTGCTGGATGTTGGCCCATTTGGAATGACCGGCCATGAAGACTCCTGAATGAAGGACGGAGATTTTACTTGGCGCCTTTCACCGATACTCTGCGCGCCATGTCCCGACCCCTGCGCCAACTCATTGCCGCCACGCTGCTGCTCGCCGCGGCCATGGCTCAAGCAGCCTCCGGCGTGCCGCTGCGCCTGATCGCGATCAACGATTTCCACGGCAACCTGGAGCCTGCAAACCTGAGCCTCGCGCTGTCGGACCCCGACGATGCCACCAAGACGCTGCGCGTCGCTGCCGGCGGCGCGCCGGCCCTGGCCGGGCTGGTGCGCACGCTGCGCGACGGTACGCCGCACAGCCTGGTGCTGTCGGCCGGCGACCTGTTCGGCGCCTCGCCGCTGGTCTCGACGCTGTTCCGCCACGACAGCACGGTGCAGGTGATGAACGCGCTCGGGCTGGAGCTCGATGCGCTGGGCAATCACGAGTTCGATGCCGGCGTGGCCGAGCTCAAACGCGTGGCGGCGGGCGCGCGCTTCCCGCTGCTCAGCGCCAACGTGTTCGATGCGGCCAGCGGCCAGCCTGTTTTTGCGCCGTACGTGATCAAGCGCTACGGCGGCATCCGCGTCGGCATCATCGGTGCGGTGACCAAATCGACGCCGGGCATCGTCGTGCCCTCCGGCGTGGCCGGCCTGCGCTTTGTCGACGAGGCGGACGCGGTGAATCGCGCGGCGCGTGAGCTCAAGCGCGAGGGCGTGAACGCCATCGTGGCGGTGTTCCACGAAGGCGGCGAGCAGCGCGGCGACTGGAACGACGAGCGCTGCCCCGGTGCGCGCGGCCCGATCTTCGACATCGCGCGCCGCCTGGTGCCGGAGATCTCGGTGATCTTCTCGGCGCACACGCACCAGGGCTACCGCTGCGTGGTCGATGGGCGACTGATCGTCCAGGGCACGTCGTACGGGCGCGGCGTCTCGGTGGTCGACGTCGTGCTCGACCCGGCGACGCGCGGCATCGATGCGCGTCGCACACGCAGCATCAACCTGCCGGTGCTCAACGAGCGCAGCGACCCCACCGCCCGCGAGCGCCTGATCGCCGCGACGCCCGCGCTCTTTGCCGATGCCTTGCGGACTGCAAAGCCCGACGCCGCCGTCGCGGAGCAGGTGGCGCGCTACGCGGCCGAGGTGGCGCCGAAAGCGCAAGCGCCGGTGGGTCAGATCACGGCCCGCTTCACGCGCGGCGCGCATGGCAACGGTGATAGCGCCGCCGGCCGGCTGATTGCCGACGCCCAGCTCGCCGCCACGCGCGACAGCGGCGCGCAGATCGCGCTGATGAACGCCGGCGGTATCCGCAGTGACCTCGACTGCAACGGCACGCCGCCCTGCACCGTCACGTACGGCCAGCTGTTCACGATGCAGCCCTTCGGCAACAGCCTGGTGCTGATCGCTTTGAGTGGCGCGCAGCTGAAGGCGCTGCTCGAGGCGCAGCAGCGGCGCAGCGACGGCGAGCCGAGGTTCCTGCAGCCCTCGGAAGGCTTCAGCTACACGTGGCAGGCCGACGCGGCCGCCGGTGAGCGCGTGCGCGACTTGCGCCTGAACGGCGAGCCGATCGCACCGACGCAGCGTGTGCGCATCACCGTCAACAGCTTCCTCGCTGAGGGCGGCGACGGTTTCACGCTGCTGCGCGAGGCGGGTGAGCGCGTCGGTGGCCCGCAGGATCTGGACGCGATGCTCGCCTACTTCAAGGCCCACCCGCTGCTGGCGCCGAGCGCGCAGCCGCGGATCGTGCGGCGTTAGCTATTGATACAGCGCTGCGAAGAAGTGGCAGGCGCTGCCACCCATCACGAACAGATGCCACAGGAAGTGGCCGAAGCGCAGCCTCGAATCGAGCAGGAAGAACACCGCGCCGGCGGTGTAGCAGACGCCGCCGGCCACCAGAAGCACCAGTCCGGTCGACGACACCGAGCGCATCAGCGGCACCGCCGCGATCAGCACCAGCCAGCCCATCGCGACATACAGCGAGGTCGACCAGCCGACATGCTGCAGCCGGTCGAAGCTTTTGAGCAGCACACCGAGCGCCGCCATGCCCCAGACCAGGCCGAACAGCGTCCAGCCCCAGCCGCCGCGCAGCGCGCCGAACGCGAACGGCGTGTAGCTGCCGGCGATGAAGACGTAGATCGACGCATGGTCCAGCCGGTTGAACAAGCGCTTGGCCCTGCCCGGCGGCAGCGCGTGGTACATCGCCGACGCGAAGTACAGCAGCATCATCGTCGCCGAGAACACGCTGGCGCCGACCACGTTGATGGCGCTACCGTGCCGGACGGCGAACACCACGAGGATCGGCAGCGAGGCCACGGCGAGCAGGAAGCCCAGGCCGTGGCTGATGCTGTTGGCCAGCTCCTCGGCGAAGGTCTGCGGGCGGTCGTCGGCAAAGGTGCGGGCCATCTCAGTACGCGCCGGGCCGCCCCAAGCGTACTGGCGCCCCCTCGGGGGGCAGCGAACGGGGTGAGCTTGGGGGCATCATTTCCTCAAGGTTTGCTCATCACGCGCGCCGCATCGTCGAGCGAGCGCAGGAGGCGGTTGGCGAAGAAGCTGTTCTGCGTGTCGGGCTCCAGCGCAGCGACGGCCAGGTTCGCGAGCGGCTGCTCCAGGCTCACGTAGTAGCTGCCGGCAGGCGCGGCCAGTGGCTGCGGCGCCAGCGCCACCTGCACGCGGATCACCGCGCTGCCGGCATCGGCGATGGTGCCGCGCACGTCCTGCCGTGCGCCTTCGCTGCGCGCCGTCTCGCGCCAGCGCTCGGCGGTCAAGTTAGCCCCCGCGCTCAGCCGCTGCACATTCACGCCGAGCTCGCGCAAGGTGCGTACCGCGTCCTCCGCATCGGCGGCCAGCCAGTAGCCGCAGGGCCGCGGGCGCGACTTGACCACACGCAACGTCAGTGCCGAGTCCCACACCAGCGGCACGGCCACGTCGTGACCGTCATGCGGGTCGAGCATCAGCAGCTCGCGCTGCGTGCTCGTCGCCGCCGCCTCGATCACCGCCTCGCCGCGGCAGGCTTGGGCGCTCACGTCGGCATCGGCGGCGCGGCGCAGCGCCAGCAGCGCGTCGCCCTGCCTGGCCGCGCTGCGCAGCACGCTGCTGATCGCGACCACATGGGTATGCACGCGGCGCTTCAGGTGCAGGCGGCCGATGCCGACGCCGCGCGTCTCGATGAGAAAGCTCACGGCGTTCTTCATGCCCTGCACGTTGCGCGCGGTGTCCGGCTGCACGCCGCCCATCGACACCTTCCTGTCAGCCAGGTCGGTGGAGGTCGTGTAGTACCACTCGGCGGTCAGGCCCTCGTCGGCGAGGCTCTTGAGCATGCCGACGCGGAAGCCCTCGTCGCTCACGCGCGCCAGGTCCGGCGGCAGATTGGCCGTGGTCGCGTACTGCAACATTGCGTCGAAGCGCTGCACGGCGTTGAACTTCTGCAGGAAGCGGCCGACCACGGTGTATTCGTGGGCGTCGACCACCACCTGCGGCCGGTACTCGCGCACCAGCTTCGCCTGCGCCTGCGCCTCGGGCGTGCGCAGCAGCAGATGGTCGCGGTTGATGTCGATGCCGTTCGCGCTGACGCGCGTCTTCGCGTCGGCGCCATCGGGATTGGCGCGCGGCAGCACGATCACGTTGATGCGATCGAGCAGTGACGCCAGCGGCCCATCGCCGATGTGCTGCGCGATGACCAGCAGCGCCTCGCTGCCGGCCGGCTCATCGCCATGCTGCTGGCCGACGAGCAGCACGGTGGGCTTGCCCGAGCGGGCCAGCGCGGCGGGCGAGCCATCGGCTTCGCGGGTGAAGACCAGCGCCTCCAGCGGCACGCCGCGCTGTGACGCGCCCAGCGGCAGCAGCGCGATCGTCATGCGTGGCGACGAGGTGGCTGCCAACCGGTGCAGCGCCTGGCTCAGCTCGGCATTGCTCGTGAAGGCGTCGTGCATCGGCTGCAGCCCGGGCGTGTCGTAGCTGACCGCGGGATCGGGGAAGCGCGCGGCGACGGCCTCGCTGTAGGGCAGCGGCGGCGCCGCGACGACGGGCGCGGCCGGCGGCACCGGCGGCGCGGCCGGCGGCGTGGTGCAGGCCGCGAGCCACAGTGCCGCCGCCAGCAGCGCGGCCTGGTTGCGGCCGGCCTTCACAGCTGCCTCCGCACATGCGCCGCCAGCTCCCCGAGCATCGCCTCCAGCGCCGCCTGCACGCGCGCGAAGCCTTCGTTCGGCCGATATCCGGCGGCGTCCATGTAGCAGGACTTCTTCACTTCGATCTGCAACGCATGCCGCCGCTCCGCCGGCCTGCCCGAACGGCGAATGATGGCCACGCCCTTGAACGGATCGTTGCGGGCGACGCTGAACCCGTGGTCGCTGAGCACGCGCTCGACCAGGCGAACCGTGGCCTCGTCGGCGGTCGTGCCATCGAGATCACCCAGCACGAAGTCGGCAAGCGGCTTCTCCGGCAGGCCGAGTGTGCGATAGGCGTCGTCGCCCATCGAATGCACGTTCAGGTGCCACAGTGCGCCGAAGCGCGCGTGCATGTCGTCGAGCAGCGGCCACAGCGCATCGTGGTAAGGCTGCCAGCAGTTCGCGATGCGCCGCTGCACCTCGGCCACGCTCAGGCGCCGGCCATAGATGGGCCGCGTCTTCAGCAGCCGCCACACGAGGCCGAAGCCGAGCCGCGTCTTGTCCGATGGGGAGATGGCGCCGGGCCATGGCGCATCGATCAGCAGCGCGTCGATGTCGTCGGCGCTGCGGTTCGGGTCGATGTACAGGCGCGGGAAGCGCGCCGCCAGCAGCGTGGCGCCGTGGCGCGGCGCGTTGGCATAGAGCCGATCGACGAAGCAGTCCTCGGCCTCGTGCAGCGTGGCCGGGTCGAGGACGGTATCGAAGTCGGCGGGGTACTCGGTGCCGCTGTGCGGCGAGTCGAGCACGATCGGCAGCGCATCCTTCCCCGGCGCGCTCAACGTGTAGGCGTCATGCATGGGCGCCGATGCTATCGCCACCGGCGCCGATGCGTGTTACGCGGCGAGTCTCAGCCCCTTTTGATCGTCCATGGGCTTCGGCACATAGCCGCGCACCTCGATGTCGTGCTTGTCCTGCATCGCGGCGGTGTGCACCTCGCGCCACACCTGCTTCTCGAGCAGCGGCCGGATCAGCCCGCCGATCAC
>VBDL01000068.1 GCA_005884255.1 Betaproteobacteria bacterium
GCGTGGTGCGCGAGATGGTCGAGGAGAGCCGCTCGGTGCAGGCGCTCGTGGCCGGCACGCAGCAGCGGCTGAACGACGAGCACTCGCGCGCCACCGAGTTGTCGCGCCGCGTCGAGGAGCTCGAGGGCGAGCTGCGGCGGCTGTCCGACGAAGTGTCGACCGACCCGCTGACGCAGATTGCCAACCGCCGCGGCATGATGCAGGCCTTCGAGGCCGAGCGTGCGCGCATCGAGCGGGCCGAGAGCGAAGGCAGCGGCGCGCATCTCGCGGTGGGGCTGCTCGACATCGACAACTTCAAGAAGCTCAACGACACCTTGGGTCATGCCGCCGGCGACGTGGCCTTGAAGGCGCTGGCCGCGCATGTGCGCGACTCTCTGCGCCCGGTGGACGCGGTGTCGCGCTTCGGCGGCGAGGAATTCGTCGTGCTGCTGCCCGGTACGCCGGTCGACGAGGGTCAGCAGGTGCTGACGCGGCTGCAGCGCCAATTGAGCGCCAGCCTCTTCATGCACGAAGGCCGCGAGGTGTTTGTCACCTTCTCGGCCGGCGTCACCGCCTACCGGCTGGGCGAGACGCTCGAAGAGGCGCTGGACCGCGCCGACGAAGCGCTCTACGAGGCCAAGCGCACGGGTAAGAACCGCACCTGCATCGGTTGATCGATCAGGCCTTCGGCTTGTACGCCACCACGTCGATCTCCACCTTCGCATCGACCATCAGCCTGGCCTCGGTCGTCGAGCGCGCCGGCTTGTGCTCGCCGAAGTAGCTCATGTAGATGCGGTTGAAGGCACCGAAATCGCGCGCGTCTTCGAGCCACACCGTGGTCTTGCACACGTCGGCCAGCGTGCAGCCGGCCAGCGCCAGTACCTTCTGCAGGTTCTCCATCACCTGGCGCGTCTGCGCCTCGATGCCGCCGGCGACGATCTCGCCGTCGGCATTGGCCGGCACTTGGCCGGAGACATAGACGAAGTCGCCGGCACGCACCGCGGGCGAGAAGGGCCGCGCCTGGCGGTCGGAAGCGACGGGCGGGGCGCCGAGAAATTCGAGGGGCATGGCATCTCCAGAGCAGTTCGAGAATGAAAGTGTATTTCAGAAGTTGAGCGAAACGCTCGGAACCCCTCTTGCATCTTCCTGGGAGAGAGTGCAGTATCGCGCCCACTGAATGAAAATTTCTTTCATTGAGTGCCGATTTCGGAGGTCTCAGATGCAGCCGTTCGCTTCCTCCCGCCGCCGCGCCATCGCCGGCTCTCTCGCACTCTATGGCCTCCTCGGCCTGGCGCCGGTGGCGCAGGCGCAAGCGCCGAAGACCCACGCCACCCTGGCGATGGTCGGCGAGCCGCAGACGCTGGACCCGATGGCCACCACGGCCGATCTGGTCGGCACGATCATGCAGCACGTCTACGAGCCGCTGTTCACCTTCGACGGCAAGTGGCGCGTGGTGCCGATGCTGGCCGAAGGCATGCCGAAGGTGTCGCCGGACGGGTTGCGCTATTCGATCGCGTTGCGCAAGGGCGTGCCGCTGCACAACGGCCGCGAACTGAACGCCGACGATGTGGTCGCGAGCCTCAAGCGCTGGATGGACACCGCGCCGCGCGGCAAGGCGGTGGGCAAGGAGCTCGAGTCGATCGGCACAAAGGGGGCCTACGACATCGAGATCGTGCTGAAGAACCCGTACGCGCCGCTGCTGTCGCAGCTCGCGCTGCCGTCGGGCATGGCCGCCATCATGGCCAAGGAATCGATCGCCACGCCGCTGAAGGACTACGTCGGCACCGGCCCCTACAAGTTCAAGGAGCGCCGCCCCGACCAGTACGTGCTGCTCGAGCGCTTCGACAAGTACGCTTCGCGCAAGGAGCCCGCGAGCGGCTATGCCGGCAAGCGCGAGGCGCTGGTCGACGAGCTGCGCTTCGTGCCGGTGCCCAACGCGAACACGCGCGTCGAAGGCGCGCTCGCCGGCCAGTACCAATTCGCCGACCTGCTGCCGATCGAGGCGCTGCCGCGGCTGGAGCAGGCCGCGGGCAAGACGGTGCCGATCCGCACGCCGTCGTTCGGCTTCCCCTACCTGGTGTTCAACACCAAGGAAGGCGTGGCCGCCAACCTCGCGGTGCGCCAGGCGGTGCAGATGGCGATCGGCGAAGGCGAGATGCTGGCCGCCGGCTTCGGCGACACACGCTTCTTCAATGCCGAGCCCAACCACTTCCCGCAGGGCTCGCCGTTCTACTCGGCCGCCGGCGCCGACCGCTACAACCAGCGTGATGCGGCCAAGGCCAAGGCTGCGGCCGAGAAGGCAGGCTACAAGGGCGAGCCGATCCGCGTGCTCACCAGCCGCCAGTACGACTTCCACTACAACATGGCGCTCTTGATGGCCGAGCAACTGAAGCGCGCCGGCTTCAAGGTCGAGCTCAACGTCGTCGACTGGGCCACGCTCGTGCAGCGGCGCAACGACTCGAAGCTGTGGGACATCTACATCACGCACTCGGGCCAGTTCCCCGAGCCGATGCTGTCGCCGCCGCAGCTGGGTGAGGGCGCCCCGGGCTGGTGGAGCACGCCGGCCAAGCAGGCCGCGCTCGCCGCCTTCAACCGCGAGGCCGACCCGGCCAAGCGCGGCGCGCTGTGGGGCAAGGTGCAGCAGGTGGTGTACGACGAGGTGCCCTACATCGTGGTCGGCAAGTTCAACAGCCTGTCGGCACGCAGCCCGTCGCTGGAAGGCTATGTGCCGACCACATGGCCCTTCTTCTGGAACGTGCGCGTGAAGGGCTGAGGCCGTGCATCGCTACCTGGCCTCGCGCCTGGCCGGCATGCTCGCCGTGATGAGCATCGTCGCGGTGCTCGTGTTCATCCTCACGCGCGCCGCGCCGGGCGATCCGGTGGCGGTGCTGCTCGGCGACCAGGCCACGGCCGAAGACATCGCCACGGTGCGCGTGCAGTACGGGCTCGACAAGCCGCTGCCCGTGCAGTTCGGCTACTGGCTGCGCGAGGTGCTGCAGGGCAACCTGGGGCAATCGATCTTCCTGCAGCGGCCGGTGACGCAGGCACTGGCCGAGCGCGCGGAGCCGACCACCTTGCTGGCGCTGATGGCGGTGGCGATTGCGACCTTGCTCGGTGTGCCGTGCGGCATCGTGTCGGCCGTGTTCCGCGGCCGCTGGATCGACCAGTTCTTCACCGGCATCGCGATGCTCGGCGCGAGCATTCCGAGCTTCTGGCTCGGCATCGTGCTGATGCAGATGTTTGCGGTGTCACTCGGCTGGTTCCCGGTGTCGGGCTATGGCGAGCCAGGGGCGCCGCTGCTCGAGCGGCTGCATGCGCTGGTGCTGCCGTCGACCGTGCTGGGCCTGCTGAACTCCGCGCTGATCATCCGCTTCACGCGCGCCTCGATGCTCGACGTGCTCGGCGAAGACTACGTGCGCACCGCACGCTCCAAAGGCCTGCCCGAGGGCACGGTGGTGCTCAAGCACGCGCTGCGCAATGCGCTGGTGCCCATCGTCACCGTGATCGGCTTGACGGCAGCGCTGATGATCGGCGGCGCGGTGGTCACCGAGACCGTGTTCGGGCTGCCGGGCGTCGGCAACCTCGTGGTGAGCGCGGTGCTGCGGCGCGACTACCCGGTGATCCAGGGCGCGCTGCTGGTGATCGCCGCGATCTACGTGTTGATCAACTTCGCGATCGATCTGCTGTACATGGCGGTCGATCCTCGGGTGAAGCTATGACGCTGATGTTGCGCAGGCTGATGCGGCGGCGCATCGTCATGCTCGCGAGCCTCGTGCTGCTCGTTGTCGCGGTGCTGGCGCTCGGCGCGTCGTGGGTCACCTCGTTCGACCCCAACGACACCGCGGTGCTCGAGCGGCTGAAGGGCCCGAGCGCCAAGCATCTGCTCGGCACCGACGAACTCGGCCGCGACCTCTATGCGCGCATCGTGCATGGCGCGCGCTACTCGCTGGCCATTGCCGCGCTGACGGCGCTCGGCGCGATCATCTTCGGCACCGTACTCGGCCTCGTCGCCGGCTTCTTCCGCAAACTCGACACGCCGCTGATGCGCGTCGTCGACGCGATGATGGCCTTCCCGGACATCCTGCTGGCGATCGCGCTGGTGGCCATCCTCGGCGCGTCGCTCGTCAACGTGGTGATCGCGCTGGTGCTCGTCTACACGCCACGCGTCGCACGCGCGGTGCGCGCGTCGACGCTGGTGGTGCGCGAGCTGCTGTTCGTCGAGGCGGTGAGGGCGCTCGGGGTGCGCACGTCGCGCATTCTCTGGCGGCACATCCTTCCCAACCTGATGTCGCCGATCCTCGTGCAGGTGTCGTTCATCTTCGCCTACGCGATCCTTGCCGAGGCGGGCCTGTCGTTCCTCGGCGTCGGCGTGCCGCCGGAGATTCCCACCTGGGGCACGATGGTTGCGGCCAGCCAGCAGTATGCGCACCAGGCCTTCTGGGTCGTGCTGTTCCCGGGCCTCGCCATCATCGTCACCGCGCTGTCGCTGCAACTGCTGGGCGACGGCGTGCGCGACCTGCTGGACCCGAAGCTGAAGAAGTCGATGTGAGGAATGGACCACCCCCTACGCGCTTCGCGCGCCCCCTCAAGGGGGCGACACCAGCAGACCGGCAAAGCCGGATCTGCGGTGTCCGCTTGGTGGCACGGGTTCATGCGTCGAGGGTGCCGCTTCGGCGCCATGGAGAACTGAAGTGACGACACATCGACTCCAGGTGTCCAACCTCAGCACCACGTTCCCCACGGACGACGGCCCGGTGCGCTCGGTGGCCGACGTGAGCTTCGCGATCCGTGCCGGGCAGACCACGGCGCTGGTCGGCGAGTCGGGCTCGGGCAAGTCGGTCACCAGCCTGACGCTGATGCGATTGCTGCCGAAGACCGCGGGTGCGCAGGTGACAGGCCAGGCGCGCTTCATCACGCGCAGCGGCGAGGCGGTCGACCTGCTCGCGCTGCCGGAACCGCGCATGCGCGCACTGCGCGGCAATGAGCTGGCGATGATCTTCCAGGAGCCGATGACGAGCCTGAACCCGGTGTTCACCGTCGGCGAGCAGATCGCCGAGAGCGTGCGGCTGCACAAGGGCTTCGATCGTGCCGCGGCGCTGGCGCACGCGAAGCGCATGCTCGACCTGGTGGAGATCCCCGCCGCCGCGCAGCGGCTGCATGAGTACCCGCACCAGCTCTCGGGCGGCATGCGCCAGCGCGTGATGATCGCGCTGGCGATGGCCTGCGACCCGACACTGCTGATCGCCGACGAGCCGACCACCGCGCTCGATGTGACGATCCAGGCGCAGATCCTCGAACTCATGCGCCGGCTGCAGCGCGAGACCGGCATGAGCATTCTCTTCATCACGCACAACCTGGGCGTCGTCGCGCACTTCGCCGACGATGTGGCGGTGATGTATGCCGGGCGCATCGTCGAGGCGGCGCCGGTCGACGCGCTGTTCGCGTCGCCGCAGCACCCGTATACGCAGGGGCTCCTGAGCTGCCTGCCCGGCAAGGCGAGGGCGGCAGGGCTGCCGAAACCGAAGCGCCTGTTCGCGATCCGCGGGCAGGTCTCCAGCCCGTTGAGCCCGCCGCCCGGCTGCGCCTTCGAGCCGCGCTGCGACCAGGCCTTCGCGGCGTGCAAGGACGCGATGCCCGAGCTGCGGCGCAGCGGCGAGCACAGACAAGCGCGCTGCCTGCGCGTGCCGGAGCTTGCGCAATGAATGCCAACGATCTGCCCTTGATCGAGGTGCGGAATCTCAAGCGCTACTTCGGCAGTGAACAGCGCCCGGTGCGTGCGGTCGACGACGTGTCCTTCGCGATCCGCGCCGGCGAGACGCTGGGCCTGGTCGGCGAATCGGGCTCGGGCAAGAGCACCATCGGCCGCACCGTGCTGCGGCTGATCGAGCGCAGCGCCGGCGAGGTGCTCTACAAGGGCGAGGACCTGGGGGCCTTGTCGGCCGAACGCATGCGCCGCCTGCGCAGCAAGCTGCAGATCATCTTCCAGGACCCGTA
>VBDL01000069.1:0-457 GCA_005884255.1 Betaproteobacteria bacterium
CCAAAGACGCAGAAAAACTGCGCGCCCTGCCGCCTAAAGTGTCTGCATAGCGTTTGGAGACCCGCATGCAATTCACTCCCTGGGACAACCCGATGGGCACCGACGGCTTCGAGTTCGTCGAGTACGCCGCGCCCGATCCGGCCGCGCTGGGCCAGCTGTTCGAGAGCATGGGCTTCAAGGCCATCGCCAAGCACCGCCACAAGAGCGTCACGCTGTACCGCCAGGGCGGCATTAACTTCATCATCAACGCCGAGCCGGATTCGTTCGCGCAGCGTTTCGCGCGCCAGCATGGGCCGTCGATCTGCGCGATCGCCTTCCGCGTGAAGGACGCGGCCGCGGCCTACCAGCGTGCGCTGGAGCTCGGCGCCTGGGGCTTCGACAACAAGACCGGCCCGATGGAGCTGAACATCCCGGCGATCAAGGGCATCGGTGACTCGCTGATCTATTTCGTCGACCG
>VBDL01000069.1:463-1022 GCA_005884255.1 Betaproteobacteria bacterium
TGCGCAAGGCCAGCCGGTCGACGCCAACCCGAAGGGCCACGGCCTCACCTACATCGACCATCTGACGCACAACGTGCACCGCGGCCGCATGAAGGAATGGGCCGAGTTCTACGAGCGGCTGTTCAATTTCCGCGAGATTCGCTACTTCGACATCGAGGGCAAGCTCACCGGCCTGAAGAGCAAGGCGATGACGAGCCCGTGCGGCAAGATCCGCATCCCGATCAACGAGAGCAGCGACGACAAGAGCCAGATCGCCGAGTACCTCGACGTCTACCACGGCGAGGGCATTCAGCACATCGCGCTGGGCACCGACGACATCTACCGCACGGTGGAAGGCATGAAGGCCGCGAAGGTGGTGTTCCAGGACACCATCGCCACCTATTACGACCTGGTCGACAAGCGCCTGCCCAACCATGGCGAGCGGCTCGACGAACTGAAGCGCCTGCGCATCCTGATCGACGGGGCCACGCACCTGGGCGCGCCGAACGAGCTGCTGCTGCAGATCTTCACGAAGGAAGTGATCGGCCCGATCTTCTTCGAGATCATCCAGCGCAAGGGT
>VBDL01000069.1:1048-7861 GCA_005884255.1 Betaproteobacteria bacterium
TGTTCGAGTCGATCGAGCTCGACCAGATCCGCCGCGGCGTGCTCAAGGACGATAAGGCAGCGTGACCAACATGAGTGCCATCCTCGAATCGATCAACACCGGCGCGCCGCCAGCCACCTATGGCGAAGGCGAGCGCCCGCCGCGCGGCGACTATGCGCGCGCACGTGCCGACTACACCTGCGAGCAGCGCCACGACGCGTACACCGCGGTCGATCACGCTCTGTATCGTCGACTGCACGAGCGGCAATCGCGCCAGCTCGAAGGGCTGGCCTGCCGCGAGTTCATCAATGCGGTGGCGCAGCTCGGCGAGCCGGCGCAAATTCCGCGCTTCGACGATGTGAGCGAGCGGCTGTATCGCGCGACCCAGTGGCAGATCGTCGCCGTGCCCGGGCTGATCCCCGAGGAGAACTTCTTCTCCTTGCTCTCGCAGCGCAAGTTCCCGGTGACCGAGTGGATTCGCAAGCCGGAAGAGTTCGACTACGTGGTCGAGCCCGATGTTTTCCACGATCTCTACGGCCACGTGCCGCTGCTGTTCAACCCGGTGTTCGCCGACTACATGCAGGCCTATGGCGTGGGCGGCCTGAAAGCGAGCCGGCTCGAGGCCTGCGAGTACCTGGCGCGTCTGTACTGGTACACCGTGGAGTTCGGCCTGATTGACACGCGCGAGGGCCTGCGTGCCTATGGCGCCGGCATCCTGTCGTCGGCCGGCGAGCTGCGCCACAGTATCACCAGCCGTGATCCGCAGCGTGTGGCCTTCGACCTGCAGCGCCTGATGCGCACGCGCTACAAGATCGACAGCTACCAGACGACCTACTTCGTGATCGAGTCGTTCGACCAGCTGTTCGACGCGACGGCGCCGGATTTCACGCCGGTGTACGCAGAGGTCCGTAACGCATCGACCATCGAGGCGGGCGCCGTGCTCGATGATGAGCGCGTGTTCCCGCCTTTGCAGATGCCCTAAGCGCGCACGCGCCGCCACACCTCGTCGAACACCTCCGGGTGGAAGTTCAGGTGCACGTGTGCGATGCCACGCACGTGCCGGTTGTCGGCCCCGGGCAAGGTGCCGGTCGATGGCGGGAAGGCGATGTTGTCGCAGTGGCTGTAGAAGCAGGTGAAGCGCGCGTAGCGTGATGGCGGCTCGCGCTGTGCGAGCGTGTTCACCCACGGGCCACCGAGGCGCATCTGACGCGCGTTGGCGGTGAGCGCGAAGCGCGCGAGCCAGGTGCCGCCGTGCGGCGTGCCGATGGTGATGACGCGGTCGACACGCTCATCGGCCGCATGCTCGTGCAGCCACGCGCGTGCAGCGAGGCCACCCATGCTGTGCGCGACGATCAGCGGCGGCCGCCCGGTGGCCTCCTGCACGCGACGCACGGCCGCGTCCACCAGCGGCACATAGCGGTCGATCGCACCGAACACCGGCTCGAGATTGATCGCCACGAAAGGCACGCCCGCGGCGCGCAGGCGCGCCATCCACGGGTTCCACAAGCCCCGGTTGCAGACGAAGCCGTGGACGAAGACGATGCCCAGTCGCCCGGCGGCATCGGCGGGCAAATGGTCGGCCTGCAGCGTCGAGCGAAACGGCTGATGCCAGCAGAACACGCGCGGCGCGGTCAGCACTTCGCCGAGCCAGGCCAGCAGGAGTTCGCGCGCGCTGGGCGCTGGGGCGGGATCGCCGCGGCCAACGCGCCGCAGGAGGATGAACTCCAGCCCGAGCACGGCGGCGTAGCCGAAGACGATGATCAGCGCCCCTGCGGCGGCCCAGGCGGCCTGCCCGCGAGCGGCGAAGTACACGGCCCACAGCAGCGCCAGCGTCAAGCCACCGAGCGTCGTGATCTGCTGCAGGCGTGCGAGCATGCGCCTTTAGGCCAGCGCCACCTCGCGGCCCGTCAGCTGCTTGGCCAATTGCGTGGCCAGCTTGTTGACCAGCCCGTAGATCGACAGCTGCGGATTCGCACCGATGCTGGTGGGGAACAGCGAGCCATCATGCACCGACAGATTCTCGATCTGCCAATGCCGGCCATCGGGCCGCACCACCCCGCGCTGCTCGTCGCCGGCCATCGCGCAGCCGCCCATCACATGCGCGCTGACCACCCGCGTGAGCAGGGGCTGCATCGGCAGCGCGGCAATCGCCGAGCGTGCTTCGTTCCAACTGGCATACGGCCGCGCCATCTCGTGCACCGGCATCACGCTGCGTGCGCCGGCGGCGAACTGCAGCTCGGCCATGCTGAGCAGCGCGCGCCGAGCGCCGTCCATCACGAAGGCATTGAGCGGGTAATCGAGCAGCGGCGAGCCATCGCCGCGCAGCGTGACGCTGCCGCCCGCCGATTGCTCGTGAAAGCCGTCGCGCAGCAGCGCGAGCAGCGAGTGCGTGTGCGGGAACTGCGCCAGCAGCTCGGCCTGCATCTCCCCGAAGCCGGTGAGCGTCGAGGCAAAGATCAGCGGATGCAGCGGCGGCGCCTCGATCTTGTAGCCGATGGGGCCGTCGATCGGTTGCGTCTGCAGGAAATGATCGGTGTAGAGGGTCTGCGGCGCGCCGGCCCAGCCTTCAACCGGCTGCTCGAACTGCGCCGACGAGATGACCACCGGGTGCAGGAAGGTGCGTTTGCCCAGCCGCGCATGCGGATCGGGCACCGCCGAGCGCAGCAGCAGCGCAGGCGAATTGATCGCCCCGCCGGCCACCACGTAGTGCCGCGCAACGATGCGCGTCGAGAGCTCGGTCTCGGCGCTGCCATCGCTGCGCGCCGGCGCGCACAACAGCGCCTTCACCTTGCCGTGCTCGAGCTCGAAGCGCTGCGCCCGCGTCTGCACGAGCAGCCGAGCGCCGTGGTCCAGCGCCGCAGGCAGCGTGGTGACGAGCATCGATTGCTTGGCATTCGTCGGGCAACCCATGCCGCAGGAGCCGAGGTTCCAGCAACCCTTGACGTTGCGGCGGATGGCTGCGGCCTCGATGCCGAGCTTGAGTGCACCGCGGCGCAGCAGGTCGTTGTTCTCGTTGGGCGGCGTCAGCCACGGGCCGATGTTCAGGCGCGCTTCGGCCTGTGCGAACCACGGCGCCATGGCCTCTTCGCTGAGCTCTTGCAGCCCGAAGTGTTCGCGCCAGTGGCGCAGCGTCGCCGAGGGGGTGCGAAACGAGCTGGTCCAGTTGACCGTGGTCGAGCCACCGACGCAGCGGCCCTGCAGGATGTTGATCGCCTTGTCGGCCGTCTTGCGCCCGGCGCTTTCCTGGTACAGCGCAGGGTAGGCCTCGCTCTCGCGCTGATGGAAGTCGCTGCTCGATTTGAGCGGCCCTTCCTCGACGATCACCACGTCGAGCCCTGCCCGGGCGAGCAGCTCGGCGGTGATGCCAGCGCCGGCGCCGCTGCCGACGATGGCGACGTCGCATTCGAGTGTCGATGCGATGGCGCGGAAAGGGCCACCGTGCACGCGCCAACCGCGCGCCAGGCCCTCGCGGATCGGGTCGGGGATGTTGCTCATGCGAGCGCCCTCGGCCCGGGATAGCCGAGCAGCGGCCAGGTGCTGGCGTCGGCGTAGTACGCGGCGTTGGTCAGATCGCGCAGGGCCTGATAGACCTGCCGGCGAAGGTCGACGCCCGACACCCGCATAGCCTGCAACGCGGCCTGCGTCGCAGCGACGCCGGCGTCTGGCCAGTCTTGCAGGAGACCCGCGATCGCGAGCCGGCCAGGCGCCGTCGTTAGCAGCGAAAGCAGTTGCGACAGTTCGCTGCGCGTTGGCGGCGGGAAGCCTGCAATCGTGGCCTGCAGGCGTTCCAGGTGAGCGTCGAGCGCGGTCGCACGCGCAGCAGTATCGGCCGGCAGGCTGCCGTCGAGCACCGCTTCGGCGACCGCGCGCATCAGCGCACGCGCCGGCTCGCTCAGGCGCGCGCCGGACAGGCCGGGGCGCAACCAAGCCATGCCACCGCCGAGCACGGCGAGCGTGACCGAAGCGCCGAGGCCGAGCTTGAGCAAGGTTCGTCGTTGCATCGGCCGAGTTTTGCATCGAACCGGCGAAGGGCGTTAGAGGCCGCGAACTAACCGGGCCCCAGAGAAACCCGCGGTGACTGCGCTACGCTGCGTGTCGATGAGTACGCTGGGGCCGGCCATATTGAAAGCGTTGCAGCGCGTGGATGCGGAACGCGCGCTGCGCGACGGCAACCCGGCGCTGGGTCAGCGCGTGCACGCATTGAAGCTCTATCAGCAACGCCGCTTTGCCCACGGCTATGCCGATCTGCTTGCCGACCCACGCTATGGCGGCGCCGCGCGTTTCTTTCTCGAAGAGCTCTACGGACCACGCGACTACCGCGAGCGTGACGCGCAGTTTGTCCGCGTGGTGCCCGCACTGGTGCGGCTGTTTCCGGAGGAGGTGGTGCGCACCGTGGTGGCGCTGAGCGAGCTGCATGCCTTGTCGGAGTCGCTGGACACGGCGATGGCGCTTGCGCTGGCGGGCGAAGATGTCGACGCTGCGGCCTACGTACGGGCGTGGCAGTCCACGGCGCGGGCGCAAGATCGCGAGCGGCAGATCGAGTTGACGCTGGAAGTCGGCGAGGCCCTCGATGCCTACACGCGCAATCCCTGGCTGCGCAACAGCCTGCGCATGATGCGCGGGCCGGCGCGTGTCGCAGGCCTGTCGGAGTTGCAGCACTTCCTCGAGGCGGGCTTTGACACGTTTCGTGCGATGCGCGGAGCAGCATCCTTCCTCGCAATGATCGGACAGCGTGAGCGGGCACTGAAGGACGGGCTGTTTGCCGCTGATACCGTCGCCTGCGTGACGGCAGCGTCGCGCTCCAGCGACGGCCCGTTAGGACAACTCCCCTAACTTGGCGCGCGCCTTTGCCGCGACGATGGGGCAACCGCATTGCGTGGAGCGAACGTGTCGACTGTGCCGAAGCCCTGGCTCAACAGCTATCCGCCTCATGTCCCGGCCGAAGTGGCCGTGGATCAATACGCCTCTCTGGCCGAGCTGCTGGAAGAAGCGTTTCGGCGCCACGCGTCGCGCGACGCGTCGGCATGCTTTGAGGAGCGCTTGCGCTTTCGCGATATCGATGAGTTGTCGCAGTCGCTGGGGGCCTGGTTCCAGTCCAAGGGCCTGGCGCGCGGCGCACGCATCGCGCTGATGATGCCCAACCTTCCGCAATACATGGTGGCCATTGCGGCCGTGCTGCGGGCAGGCTATGTGGTGGTCAACGTCAACCCTTTGTACACCGCGCGGGAGCTGGAGCACCAATTGAAGGACTCCGGCGCCGAGTCCATCGTGGTGCTGGAGAACTTTGCGATCACCCTGGAAGAGGTGATCGACCGCACCGCGGTCAAGCACGTGGTGCTTGCGTCGATGGGCGACCTGCTCGGTTTCTTCAAGGGGCAGATGGTCAACTTCGTCGTGCGGCATGTGCGCAAGATGGTCCCGGAATACCGGCTGCCGCTGGACGGCGGCAGGACGGTGACGCGCTTCAACATGGCGCTCGCCGAGGGCTCGCGGATGACCTTGCGGCGGCCCGACATTGGGCCGGACGACGTAGCGTTCCTGCAGTACACCGGCGGCACGACCGGCATCAGCAAGGGTGCGACGCTCCTGCACCGCAATGTCGTTGCCAACATCCTGCAGAGTGAGGCATGGTTCAAGCCGATGCTGGACCGCGTCGATGGCCAGGCGCTGACGGTGGTGTGCGCGCTGCCCCTGTATCACATCTTCGCGCTGACCATCTGCTACCTGATGGGTGCGCGGCTGGGCATGATGAATCTGCTGATCCCGAATCCGCGAGACATCCCGGGCTTCGTGAAGTCCTTGCGCAGCTACCGCGTGAACATGTTCCCCGCGGTCAACACGCTATTCAATGCGCTGGCGAATGAGTCGGAGTTCGCGCGCCTGGATTTCTCTGGGCTCGTCGTGTCCAACGGCGGCGGCATGGCAGTGCAGCGGGCCACTGCGGAAAAATGGCTGAAGATCACCGGCTGCCCGGTGGTGGAGGGCTATGGCCTCTCGGAGACTTCACCGGTGGCCACGAGCAACCGGCTGGATGTTCAGGAGTTCACCGGCACTATCGGCCTGCCCATCCCCTCGACAGAGGTTTCGATTCGCGATGATGCCGGACGTGACGTGGCTCTCGGCGAGGCCGGCGAGATCTGCATTCGAGGCCCGCAGGTGATGGCCGGGTATTGGAATCGCCCGGATGAGACCGCCAAGGTGATGACGGCCGATGGCTTCTTCAGGTCAGGCGACATCGGTGTGATGGACGAGCGCGGCTACGTGAAGATCGTCGATCGCAAGAAGGACATGATTCTGGTGTCGGGCTTCAACGTCTACCCGAACGAGATTGAGCAGGTCGTGAACCTGCATCCGGGCGTGCTCGAGTGCGCCGCCATTGGCGTACCCGACGAGCGCTCGGGGGAAGCCGTCAAGCTGTTCGCCGTGAAGCGTGACCCCACGCTGTCGGAGGACGATCTCGCCGCGTACTGCCGGGAGAACTTCACCGCCTACAAGCGCCCCAAGTACATCGAGTTCCGCGACGGTCTGCCGAAGACGAACGTCGGCAAGATTCTGCGGCGGGAGTTGCGCAGCGGTGCCGGCTGATCGCGCAATCGACGTGCGGCAAACGCTTGAGGCAGTGGGAGCCATCGTCTTCGAGCGCGGTTGGCTGTCATCGAACAACGTGCTGTTCCGACGCTGCGCCACGGCCCCAGCCACGCTCATCGATAGCGGCTACCACACGCACGCACCACTGACGCTGGAGCTGGTGCGCCGCGGCTTGCATGGCGAGCCACTCGGCCGCGTCGTCAACACGCACTTGCACTCGGACCATTGCGGAGGCAGCGCAGCTCT
>VBDL01000813.1:0-2675 GCA_005884255.1 Betaproteobacteria bacterium
AGTTCGGCGAGCTTCTTGCCGAGATCGACATGCTGGTTCAGCCACAACTCCATCGCCGGCTTCACGTAGGTCGACACCAGGCGCAGCGCGTCGCGGCTGTTCAGCCGCTCCTTGATCTGGCCCTGGAACTGCGGGTCGAGCACCTTGGCGCTGAGCACGAAACTCGCGCGCGAGAACACGTCTTCGGGCATCAGCTTCACGCCTTTGGGCAACAGGCTGTGCAAGTCGATGAAGCCCTTGACCGCGCCGAACAGGCCGTCCTTCAGTCCGGCTTCGTGGGTGCCGCCGGCCACCGTGGGGATCAGGTTGACGTAGCTCTCGCGCACCGGCGCGCCGTCTTCGGTGAAGGCCACGCACCAGGCCGCGCCCTCGCCTTCGGCGAAATTTTCGGTCTCGCCGCGGTCGGCGTAATGCGCGCCTTCAAACAGCGGGATCACCGGGTCGGCCGTCAGCGTCTGCATCAGGTAGTCGCGCAGACCGCCCTGGTAGCTCGGTCGTGAGGGTCACGCTCACGCCGGGCATCAGCACCGCCTTGCTGCGCAGCAGGTGGGTCAGCTCGGCCTTCGGCAGCTCGCCGCTTTCGAAGTATTTCGCGTCGGGCCAGGCGCGCACCGTGGTGCCGCTCCTGCGGTCGGCGGCGCCGTTCTTGCGCAGCTTCAGAGGCTCGATCACGTAGCCGCCTGAGAACGCGATGTTCGCGACCTGGCCGTCGCGCCACACGGTGACTTCGAGCCGCTTGGCGAGCGCGTTGGTCACGCTGACGCCGACACCATGCAGACCGCCGGAGAAGCTGTAGGCGCCCCCCGCGCCCTTGTCGAACTTGCCGCCGGCATGCAAGCGCGTGAAGACGATCTCGACCACCGACACCTTTTCTTCCGGATGCAGGCCATATGGAATGCCGCGGCCGTCGTCGTGCACGCTGACCGAGCCGTCGCCGTGCAAGGTCACGTCGATGCGCTTGCCGTGGCCGGCGAGCGCCTCGTCCGCCGCGTTGTCGATCACTTCCTGGATGATGTGCAGCGGGTTGTCGGTGCGGGTGTACATGCCCGGGCGTTGCTTGACGGGCTCGAGGCCCTTGAGCACGCGGATCGACGCTTCGCCGTAACTTGTCGCGGCGCTGGATTGCTTGGTTGCCATGGCGGCGGATTGTAGGCAGCGCGCGCACGCCGCTTTCGACGCGACCCTTTCCGCTACAGTCCATCGCCCGGGCACCTGCGAGGATCTGCATGAAGCTGAAGGCCCTGAACCCGCACGGTCAGCCGTGAGCATTCCCGCGCACGACACGCTCGAAGCGTCGCCCTGGGTGCAGCGCTGGTCGCATCTCGTTCCCTCCGAGGCGGCCGTGCTCGACGTGGCCTGCGGGTCGGGCCGGCATGTGCGCTGGTTCGCCAAGCGGGGCTGCCGCGTCACCGGCGTCGACCGTGATGCGGCCGCGCTCGGTGCGCTGGCCGATATCGCGCAAACCGTCGTCGCCGACATCGAGCACGGGCCGTGGCCGCTCGCCGGCCGCCGCTTCGACGCGGTGGTCGTCACCAACTACCTGTGGCGTGCGCTGCTGCCCACGCTGGTGGCGAGCGTGGATGACGGCGGCGTGTTGATCTACGAGACCTTCGCCGAGGGCCAGGCGAGCATCGGCAAGCCGTCCAACCCCGACTTCCTGCTGCGCCCGGGCGAACTCCTGCAGGCCGCAGCGGGCCTGCGCCTGATCGCGTTCGAGGACGGGTTTCTCGACACGCCGGCGCGCTTCGTGCAGCGCATCGCGGCGGTTCGCGAGCGGCCCGGTGCGGCGGCCGCCGCCCGCTACCGGCTGTGATCGCGCTGCCGGCTAAAATCGGCCGATTCGAAGGAACCCGCATGAAACCCATTGTTGGCAGCATCGTCGCGTTGATCACGCCGATGCATGAAGACGGCAGCGTCGACTACGACGCGTTGCGCCGTCTGATCGACTGGCACATCGCCGAAGGAACCGACTGCATCGGCGTGGTCGGCACGACCGGCGAGTCGCCCACCGTGTCGGTGCAGGAGCACTGCGAAATCATTCGCGTCGCGGTCGAACACGCCAAGGGCCGCGTGCCCATCATGGCCGGCGCCGGCTCGAGCTGTCGCGCTACGCGAAAAAGGTCGGCGCCGACTGCACGCTGTCGGTCGTGCCCTACTACAACAAGCCTTCGCAGGAAGGCATGTTCCAGCACTTCAAGGCCATTGCCGAAGCGGTCGACATTCCGATGGTGCTGTACAACGTGCCCGGCCGCACGGTGGCCGACATGCTGCCCGAGACCGTGCTGCGCCTGGCGGCGCTGCCGGGCATCGTCGGCATCAAGGAAGCCTCGGGCGACATCGAGCGCGCCGCCTGGCTCATCAAGCAGGCGCCGAAGGGCTTTTCGATCTATTCCGGCGACGACGGCACCGCGGTCGCGCTGATGCTGCTCGGTGGCCATGGCAACGTGAGCGTCACCGCCAACGTCGCGCCGCGCGCGATGCACGAGCTGTGCATGGCTGCGATCGAAGGCCGCGCACGCGAGGCGTCGGCAATCCAGTTCAAGCTGCTGTCGCTGCACAGGAGCCTGTTCGTGGAGTCGAGCCCCGCGCCGACCAAATGGGCGATGGCGCGCCTCAAGCTGTGCGGAGACGCCTTGCGCCTGCCGATCACTCCGCTCACCGCTGCCGGCCAGGCG
>VBDL01000813.1:2685-3229 GCA_005884255.1 Betaproteobacteria bacterium
CGGGCCGGCTCGCGGCCGTTCGACCCTCCGGAGATTCCTGACGTGACCGTTTCCCATCGCTCGACCCCTCGCGTGACCCCTGCCCGCGCCGCCTGCGTGCTGCTGGCCGCCGGCCTCGCCGCCTGTTCGTCGTTCGAGAATCTTGTCGGTGGCGACAAGGTGGACTACCGCACCGTCGGCGCCACCCGCAGCCAAGGGCTCGAAGTGCCACCCGACCTGACGCAGCTGGGGCGCGACGCGCGCTACCAGCAGCCCAGTGGCGGCAGCGTCAGCGCCGCGGCGTTCCAGGCCGGCACTGCCGCGCCGGCCGCGGTTGCGGCCACGGTCGCACCGAAGGCCGCCGGCGACGTTCGCATCGAGCGCCAAGGCGCCGCGCGCTGGCTCGCCACGTCACTGACGCCGGAACAGCTGTGGCCGCAGCTCGAAGGCTTCTGGAAGGAACGCGGCTTCACCCTGGCGGTCGACCAGGCCAATGTCGGCGTGTTGGAGACCGACTGGGCCGAGAACCGCGCCAAGCTGCCCAACGACGTGATCCGCAACACCA
>VBDL01000814.1 GCA_005884255.1 Betaproteobacteria bacterium
TCGAGCACCGGCTGGTTGCGCCGCGACGGCAGCAGCGGCGTGAGCCGCGAGCCCGGCTCGTGCTGCGTCGCGCTGTCGACATAGGTCGTGTCCACGATGCCGTTGATGCCGGGGAAGGAGGGCGCTTCGTTCAGGCCATCGCAGATGAAAGCCTTGGCGAACACGTCGGGGAACTGCAGCGAGAGCTTGTTCGCGCTGTACGCGCCACTGGAGAAGCCCGACATCACGGTGCGCGCGGGGTCGAGCTTGAAGGCGCGACGCGCATCGGCCAGCGCCTCGAAGACCGATGCGCCGGCGCGGCCGTACGCCCAGTTGTCGGCGCCGCGCGCATCCACGGCGATTACCACGGTTGGCGCATTGGCGCGGTTCCCCATCTGCCTGAACAGATCGCGGTTGCCCGCGGGAAAGGCCTCGCCGTAGCCTGGGTCCTCGACCTGGTCATTGGCGCTCTGCGCGTAGCCGCTTGTCCACAGCAGCGTCGCATAGCCGGCCGACGGCGCCGCAAGCGCTGGGACGTAGGCGAGATAGCGCTGGATCTGCCCGGGTAGGTCAGGCACGCAGCCGTCGCGGCAGACCCACCCGAACTGCAGGCTCGGTGTGCCCGCGCCGGTGGTCGTCTGCCCGTTCTGCTGCGTGTACGAGCCGAGCGGCGGCGCGCCCGGATCGCCGGGCAGGCGCCGGCCCTGTCGCACTTCTTGCTGCGACGCGAAGAGACGGTTCATGAAGCCGCTGACCGGCACGCCCTCGGGCTGGCCGTTCATCTCGTCGTTGGTTGCGGCCGCCAGCTTCACGAAGTCGATGGCTGCGTAGAAGCGGCTGATGTCGTGCGCCGCGAGCGCCTGCTTCTGCAGGTCGTTGCGCCACGGCGAATCGAACGGTTCGGCGGCCCGGAAGGCGACGTCGAAGTACGCCGAGGGGGTGAGGTCGCCGGCTACCGCGCCACCGGGTTTGGTGGACGTCGGCGATCCCGCCTGCGGGAGCAGGAAGCGGTTGTTGATGCCGTCCCACAAGCCCGCGGCGACGGCCAGCCGCACGGCGGTCTGCCCGCGCGGATCGAAGGCGACGTAGGGAACGCGCACCTCCACCTGGCGGCGCTCGGTATCGACGGTCACCGTCGGCGTGGACGCGATCAGCTGGCCGGTGGCGGCGTCGACCACATCCGCGCGCTGGCCCATCGAGGTGTTGGCGCCGTAGGGCGCGGGTCGCGACTGCGCGCTGGTGCCCAGCGCAATGGTCGCCGCGACCAGCGACGGGTCGAGCATCGTGTTGTAGGTGATGCGGATGGCGGTCGCGTCGGACAGCGGCTTCACGCGCACCTCGAGAAGGTCGGCCGCGTTCTGCCGGTACGCCTCGGCGGTGGGATAGCGGTAGGCGAAGGTGATGCCGTGCTCGGGCCAGTTCGTCGGCACGAGCTGCGCGCCCTGGTCGTCGTAGACGCACCCCTGGTGGACGAACTCACCCGCGCGATAGGCGCTGGCATGGCACACCATGATCGGCGCCGCGCGCCAGATGCCGGTGTTCTCGAGCTGCGGCGCGCGTGGCGATGGCGCGCGCAACAGGTCGGGGCCCGCCATCGCGGGATCGAGGGGCAGCAAGTCGGGCAAGCCGAGCTGGGCCGATGCCGGCGTGGCGAGCGACAGTGCGGCGCCGGCAAGGGCGGCGAGCACGGCGGCGCGGTGCATGGATCTCATGGGGTGTCTCCTGCGTGTCGTGTGGAGCGCGACGTCACGGCATCGGCCGTGTCATGCGCAGGAGTCAGGATGGCCGCCCGGCCCGGGTGCGGGCAATGCAGCGCACGTGATGTGCCACATCACCGCAGTGAATGTCGGTCGCAGCTTGCGCCGGACGGCCGCAGATTGCAGTGTCGCAGGCCCCCGATCCGTACGGAGCCAGATTGAGGCGGCTGGTAGGCGCGCTGAGCTCGCGCATCAGCCATTCGCTCAAGGCAGCGGCGTGAACTTCAGCTCTTTCAACGGCACCACCTTGTCCTCGCGGACCATCTTGAACTCGGTGTTCGGGCCGAGCCACTTCGCCCAGATCTGGTTGATCTCGCCGGCCTTGTCCAGCTCGAGCAGGGTCGCGTTGATCTTGGCCAGCAGCGCGGGTTCATCCTTCTTCATCCCGATGCCGATCGGCTGGAATGCCATCGGCTCGGTGATCATCTTCAGCTCGGTGCCGCCGGTCTTCGACTGGTTGACGAGCTTCGTGATCGTCATGGTGTTGGCGACCATGCCGACCGCCTTGTTCTGCTGCACGGCCATGTAGGCCGACCCGGTGTCCTGGAAGGTGACCGGCTCCGAGCCGTTCATCTTGATGGACAGCTCCGAGGTCGATCCCTTGGTCGAGGCTAGGCGCTTGCCCTTGAAGTCCGCCTTGCTGGTGCCTGGATCGGTGGCCTTGACGGCGAGCATTTCCTTCGCCAGGTAGTACGGGTCGCTGAACTGGATCTGCTCGGCGCGCCCATCTTCACTTCGGGCACCCGCGCCTCGACCGACAGCGGCGTGATCTTGGCCGCGAGGCCGAGGTGCTTGGCGATCGCGTTGCACAGGTCGACGTCGAAGCCGACCATCTCGCGCGTCTTCGGGTCCGGCGCGGCGAACGGCGGCACGTCGGCAAAGGTGCCGCAGCGCAGTTCCTTGCGCTGCTGGATGTCCTGCCATTGATCGGCCAGCGCGGCCATCGGCAACAGGCTCAGCGCGAACGCGGCGAGGGCGAGCTGGGTGGGGATGAGTCGAATCGACATGGCAGTCTCCAGGTTGATATGTAGTCTCGCTCAATGCGAGCGCAGGTCGGACAGGAAGCGCTGCGCGCGCGGGTGCCGCGGGCTGCGGAAGAACGTGGCGGGCTCGGCCGATTCGAGAATGCAGCCAGCGTCCATGAACCAGACGCGGTCGGCCACCTCGCGCGCGAAGTTCATCTCGTGGGTGACGCACATCATCGTCATGCCGTCGCCGGCCAGGCTGCGCATCACGGCCAGCACCTCGCCGACCATCTCCGGGTCGAGCGCGCTGGTCGGCTCGTCGAACAGCATCGCCGGCGGCTCCATCGCCAGCGCTCGCGCAATGGCCACGCGCTGCTGCTGGCCGCCGGACAGTTGCGCCGGGTACGACATGGCCTTGGATGCGAGGCCCACGCGCTCGAGCAGTTGCACCGCCTTGTCCCGCGCCTCGGCGCGCTTGACGCCGTTGACATGGATCGGCGAGAGCATCACGTTCTCCAGCGCGGAGAGGTGAGGGAACAGGTTGAAGCTCTGGAACACGAAGCCGATGCGGCTGCGCAGCTTGTTCAGCTGCGTGCTCGGCATCGGCGCATGGATGTCGTGGCCATCGACCACCACCCGGCCGGACTTGATCTCCTCCAGCCGGTTGACGGTGCGGATCAGCGTGGACTTGCCCGAGCCCGACGGCCCGCAGACGACCACCACCTCGCCCTTCTTGACCTCGGCGTTGATGTCGGTGAGCGCGCGGTAGTCGCCGTACCACTTGTTGACGTGCGAGAAGGTGATCATGTGGGTTCCTCGACGGGCTCGATGGCGATGGTGGCGGGCGCCGCCAGCCCGCGCCCACGTGGGCCTGCGCGCTTGGCCTCGATGCGCCGCTCCAGCGCGGTGGCCGCGCGGGTCAGGCTCCAGCAGACGACGTAGTAGATGATTGCCAGGATGAAGAACACCTGGAACGGCTTGGTCAGCAGCTGGTTGTTGATCTGGTTGGCCGCAAAGGTGAGCTCGGGCACGTTGATCACGTAGCCCAGCGTCGTCTCCTTGATGGTGGAGACGAACTGGCTGAGCATGCTCGGCAGCATGTTGAACAGCGCCTGCGGC
>VBDL01000815.1 GCA_005884255.1 Betaproteobacteria bacterium
CGTAGGCGGCTCTGGGCCGAACCCGTTAGCCGGATGCTGGGTGTTCCTTGCCTGATCCTCCACAGGCACGAGAGGGTCACCGCGCGCGGCGCAGCAGCACCGCACAATGCCGAACCATGACGACTGCCGATGAACTGATCGATCTGGTGAAGGCCTTCGCGCCGGGCGACGGCTTGCATGAAACAGCGATCCGGCCCCTGCAGCTGATCCGCGCGAGCGCGCCGGCGCAGCGCCTGCCGGCGGTGTACGAGCCGGGCGTGTGCGTGGTCGTGCAGGGGCGCAAGCACGCGATGCTGGGCTCAGACCTGCTGGTCTACGACCCGCTGCACTACCTGGTGATCTCGGTGACCATGCTGCCGCAGGGGCAGATCATCGAGGCCAGCCCTGACAAGCCGTACCTGTGCGTGCGGCTGAACGTCGACCCGCGCGAGCTCAGCAGCCTGCTGCTGGAGGCAGGGCCGGCCGAGCCGGCGGCCGTGGCCGACAGCGGCCGCGGCCTGCGCGTGGCGCGCGTGTCCGAGCCGCTGCTCGACGCGGTGCTGCGACTGCTACGCCTGCTGCGCACGCCGCAGGATGCGCCGGTGCTGGCGCCGCTGGCCGTGCGCGAGATCTACTACCGCGTGCTCACCGGCGAGCTGGGCTCGAGGCTGCGCGCATTGGCCGTGGCCGACAGCCAACTGCACCGCATCTCGCGCGCGATCGATCTGCTCAAGCGCCGCTACGCCGAGCCGTTGCGCATCGACGAAGTGGCGGAAGCCGCGCACATGAGCGCATCGAGCCTGCATCACCACTTCAAGCAGGTGACTTCGATGTCGCCATTGCAATACCAGAAACAGCTGCGCCTGCACCAGGCGCGCCGGCTGATGCTCGGCGACGGCCTGGATGCCGCGGCCGCCGGCCACCGCGTGGGCTACGAGAGCCCGTCGCAGTTCAGCCGCGAATACCGGCGCCTGTTCGGCGCGCCGCCGCGGGCCGAGATCGAGCAGGTGCGCAGCGTGGTGCAGGGCGTGGTCGCTGACTAGCGTTTTTGCGCTGCTTCTTCGGCCAGCCGCTTCTTCTCGCGCAGCTTCTCCAACTCGGCTTCCTCGAAGCGCCGCCGGTTCTCCTGCTGCGCCTGCATCTCCTGATGACGCTGCTCTTCAAGCTCCTCGGGGCTCGGCCCTTCGTCGATGGTCAGCGACATGAACGCCGACGACGGCGGCTCGCCGCGCTCGCTCTTGAGCTTGATGTGCAGCCGCAGCTCGTTGGCCGAGTCGGCATTGCGCAGCGCTTCGTCGAAGCTGATGAGGCCCTCGTTGTAGAGCTCGAACAGCGCCCAGTCGAAGGTGCGCATGCCGAGTTCGCGCGAGCGCGACATGATCGTCTTGATCTCGTGCAACTGGCCCGTGACGATCTTTTCGGCGATGGTCGGTGTGTTCAGCAGGATCTCGATGGCCGCGGCACGGCCGTTGCCGTCCTCGCGCCGCACCAGGCGCTGCGAGACGATGGCGCGCAGGTTGGCCGACAGGTCCATCAGCAGCTGCGTCCGCCGCTCCTCGGGGAAGAAGTTGATGATGCGCTCGATCGTCTGGCTGGCGCTGTTGGCGTGCAGCGTGCCCAGGCACAGGTGGCCGGTTTCGGCGAAGGCGATGGCGTGCTCATCAGGATCACATCGGGCGCCTGCCGCAGCGTGTTCTTCAGCGCGTGGTGCCACGACTTCGTATCCACGCCGACCTCGCGGTGCGTGACCAGCGACTGCCGCGACGCGTGCACGTATTCCACCGGGTCCTCGACCGTGATGATGTGCCCGGCCGACGTGCGGTTGCGGTGGTCGATCATCGCGGCGAGCGTCGTCGACTTGCCCGAGCCGGTGGCGCCGACCACCAGCACGAGGCCGCGCTTGGTCATCACCACGTCCTTGAGGATGTCGGGCAGCTTGAGCTTCTCGAAGTTCGGGATCTCGGACGCGATGGTGCGGATCACCATGCCCACGCACTGCTGCTGCACGTAGACGTTGACGCGAAAGCGCGACACGCCCGGGATGGAGATGGCGAAGTTGCACTCCATCTCCTTCTCGAACTCGGCACGCTGCGTCTCGTTCATCAGCGAATGCGCCAGCATGCGCGTGACGTCGGGCGTGAGCTTCTGCGCGGTGAGCGGCTTCATGCTGCCGTGCGACTTCATGCTCGGCGGGAAGTCGGCGGAGATGAACAGGTCGGAGCCGCCGGCCTGGCTCATCGCGGCCAGCAGC
>VBDL01000816.1 GCA_005884255.1 Betaproteobacteria bacterium
GTCGGTGAGCACGCCGGGCACCAGCCGCCGGTGCACCGCGCCGACGTCGCGCACGGCGTCCCACACGTCGCGCGCCGGTGCGTCGATGACGATTTCCTTGTGGATGCTTGCCATGGCTTGCTCCTTCAGCCGAAGCACACCGCCTCGACGTTGTGGCCGTCGGGGTCGATGATGAAGGCGGCGTAGTAGTCGGCGCTGTAGTCGCCCCGCACGCCGG
>VBDL01000820.1 GCA_005884255.1 Betaproteobacteria bacterium
CTCGCCGAGCCCTTGTCGGCCGCGCTGCTGGAGCGGGTGTTCAACGAGCACCGCGCCGAATGGTTCGCCGACGACGTGGCCGACAGCGCGCAGCGCATCGCCGAGCTCCTGGCCGGCGAGCGCGAGTTGAGCGAGCGCTGGCAGGGGCTGCCGGGTACCGAGCACCCGCAGCATTGGCACGAAGGCGCGAGCGAATCGCGCGCGGTGGTGCAGAGCGGGTTGCGCGGGCGGCGCTTCGCGGTGTGGCATCCGTCGCTGTGCTGGGTGATGCCGCTGGTGCGCCGTCGCGCCCGGCACCTGAAGCTGGAGCTGCCGCTGGCCGCGAGCCTCGGCGAGCTGGAAACGATGGTCGCGGCCGCGCTGCCACCGGCCTGGCGCCGCAAGCGCGTGTGCGTGCGCCTGGAGGTGGAGACGCGCGTCTACTGGGGCGCGCGCGCCAGCCGCGGGGGTGCCGCCGCACCGCCGGCCTGGCAGCCCTGCCGCGTGCGCGGCGATGGCCTGGCCAGCAGCGAGGAACTCTTCGTGCTGCGCCGCGGCCGCGCGGTGGATGGCACGGTGAATGACGACACCCGGCCGCGGCGTACCGCGTCCACCCTCCAGGAGGGTGCCGCCTTGCTTGGGGCGGCCCAGCGCAGCGGCGGCGTCGCCGAGGGCCTCACCGCGCGCCTGCAGCGCCATCTGCACGGCGGTGTCGGGCTGCTGGTCGCGGTGCCGGTCGTCAGCTACGAGCGGCCGGCGAGCTGGCGCGAGCGGCTGCATGGCCGCGTCGACGACTGGTGGGCGCACGTGTGGCGTCGCATCGGCTGGGTGCGCCGCGGCGATCGCGACCCGACCTTCGTGCACCGGCTGGAGCACGACGAGCCGTTCTGGCTGGCCGCCACCGGCAGCGCTGCGCTGGCGCCCGATGCATGGCAGCGCGCGCTGGTCGATGGCGCGGTGCTGCGCCCGGCCAGCCGCGCCTCAGCGTGCCACCAGCCGCGCGGTGGCGACGCGTCGCTGTCACGGCGCCACGTGGTGCTGGTCCATGGCGGCCTGACCTCCGCGCGCCACGGCTTCGACGGCTGGCTGGCCGCCACGCCGTCGCCCGATGGCCCGTTGTGGCCGCACATGCCGGCGCTCGACGAAGCGCTCACGTGGCGTTTCGAGGTGCGGTGATCGGCGACAGCCGCGAGGGCCAGGTCGTGCTGATCGCGCATTCCCGCGGCGGCAGCGTCGTGCGCTTCGCCCTGGAGCGGCTGCGACAGCGCTTCGGCCCCGGCTGGACCTTCCACGCTCTCACTGCGGGCGCGCCGCATCTCGGCACGCAGGTATTCCGCCGCATCGGCCACCGCTGGGCCGGTCTCGCGGCGCTGGTCGGAGCGGTGCGCAAGCTCGGCGAGAGCTGGCTCAACGGCGAGCAGCTGGCGCGGCTGGTGATCCTCGAGCGCGGGCTGGCCTACGAGGTGCCGGCGGGCTTCCACGATGTCGAGCCCTCCAGCGTGCTGCGCATGGCGCACGGCAAACCGCACGAGCTGCCCGACGGCATGTGGCTATGGGGTTCCGCCTGGGGCCCGGCCGCCGCGCATCCGGTGGAAGATGGGCTGTGGCACTGGCTGGTCGAAGACATCGGCGGCGCCGAGGTCGGCGGCGATGGCTTGGTCGCCCGCGAGTCGGCGCTGGCCGGGCGGGTGGGCGACGCCATCGCGCACGATGCGTCGCCGGTGTTCCACACCCACTACTTCATGCACGAGCCGACGCGCGAGCAGATGGCGCGGGTGCTGGCGCAGCTCCTGGCTTCGTAGGGTGGCTTCAGCCCACCAGCGGACGTGGGCTGAAGCCCACCCTGCGAATCACACTTCCACGTTGTCGATCAGCCGCGTCGTGCCCAGCTTCGCCGCGGCGAGCACCACCAGCGGCTCACCGCCCTGCGGCGGCTGCAGGTCGACCTGGCGGCGCACGACCACATAGTCCGGCTTCCAGCCGCGCACCGACAGCGTGTTCATCGCGCGCTTTTCCAGCGCCGCGATGTCGCGCTCGCCGTTGTGCAGCGCGCGTTTCACGTCGGCCAGCGCGCGCGACAGCTGCACGGCCTCGGCGCGCTCGGCCTCGCTCAGGTAGCCGTTGCGTGACGACAGCGCGAGCCCATCGTCGGCGCGCGTCGTCTCGCCGGCCTCGATGTGCAGCGGCAGCGCGAGCTGCGCGACCATGCGGCGGATCACCATCAGCTGCTGGTAGTCCTTCTTGCCGAACACCGCCGAAGCGGGCTGCACGCAGTTGAACAGCTTCAGCACCACCGTGCACACGCCGGTGAAGAAGCCGGGGCGGAAGTGGCCTTCGAGGATGTCGGCCAGCTCGCTTGGCGGCTGCACCTTGTAGCCCTGCGGCTCGGGGTAGAGCTCGGCCTCGTTGGGCGCGAACACGATGTCGCAGCCAGCGCTGCGCAGCAGCTCGCAGTCGCGCTCGAAGGTGCGCGGGTAGGTGTCGAAGTCCTCGTGCGGCGCGAACTGCAGCCGGTTGACGAAGATGCTCGTCACCACCGGCCCCTTCGGCCCGGCCAACTCGCGGGCACGCCGCACCAGCGACAGATGGCCCTCGTGCAGGTTGCCCATCGTGGGCACGAAGGCGGTGTTGCGCGCCTTGGCGAGCTCCTTGCGCAGCTCGGCGATGGTGGGAACAACTTTCATCGTCGTCAGTAGCTGTGCAGGGTTTCGTCGGGGAAGCTGCGGTCCTTCACCGCCGCCACGTAGCGGCGCAGCGCGTCGTCGACGCTGCCGCCTTCGAGCATGAAGTTGCGCACGAAGCGCGGCAGCTTGCCGCGCGTGAGGCCGAGCATGTCGTGCAGCACCAGCACCTGGCCCGCAGTGCTCACACCGGCGCCGATGCCGATGGTGATGAGCTGCGGGCACTCGGCCTGCACCTGCGCGGCGAGTGTGGACGGCACCAGCTCCAGCACCAGCATC
>VBDL01000817.1:0-1522 GCA_005884255.1 Betaproteobacteria bacterium
GTTCGAGGAGTCGCCCACGCTCGTGCACGGCGGCGAGCACTTCATCCATGCCAACAGCTTTCTCACCTGTTCGGCGGCCCCCATCTTCGACCCGCGCGGCAACATGCTCGGCGTGCTCGACGTCACCGGCGACCAGCGCTCGTACCACCAGCACACCATGGGGCTGGTGCGCATGTCGGCGCGGATGATCGAGAACCACTGGCTGTCCGACGACTTCGGCAACCGGCTGCGGCTGCATTTCCACAGCCGCGTCGAGTTCATCGGCACGCTGCTCGAAGGGATCATCGTCGTCGGCGCCGACGGCAAGATCCTCGGCGCCAACCGCAGCGCGCTCGACCAGCTCGACATGAGCAGCGCGGCGCTGCGCATGCAAAGCCTGGCCAGCCTGTTCGGCACCACCGCGTCGGCGGTGTTCGACCATTGCCGCGTGCCGCTGTCGGCGCCGATGTGCCTGAGCCTGCCCAATGGCCGGCCGTTCCACGTCAGCGCCCGTTTCAACGGGCCCACGCGCTCGATGATGGCCGGCGTGGGCGTCGACGAGCCGCCAGCGCAGGCCGTGCCTCCCGGCGAATGCGTGCGCAGCGAGGCGAGCCGGCCGCTGCACGCCGCCGGCGTCGAGGCCACGGCGGCGGGCCGCTTGTCGGGGCTGCACTATCTGAAGACCGGCGACACGCAGATCGAAGCGATGGTGCAGAAGGTGCAGCGCGTGCTGAACCGCGACATCCCGCTCTTGATCCTGGGTGAAACCGGCACCGGCAAGGAGTTGCTCGCGCGCGCCGTGCACCAGGACTCGAACCGTGCCAGGCAGGCCTTCGTCGCCGTCAACTGCGCGTCGATTCCCGAGTCGCTGATCGAGGCCGAGCTGTTCGGCTACGAGGATGGCGCGTTCACCGGCGCGCGCCGCAAGGGCGCGAGCGGGCGCATCGTGCAGGCCAATGGCGGCACGCTGTTCCTCGACGAGATCGGCGACATGCCGCTGGCGCTGCAAGCGCGCTTGCTGCGCGTTCTGCAAGAGCGCTGCGTCACGCCGCTGGGCAGCCACAAGTCGATCGCGGTCGACATCGCGGTGATCGGCGCCACCCACCGCAACCTGCGCGAGATGATCGAGGCCGGCGCGTTCCGCGAAGACCTGTACTACCGGCTGAACGGCCTCGTGGTGCGCCTGCCGGCGCTGCGCGAGCGCAGCGACCTCGGCGTGGTGGCCCGGCGCATCCTGCTGGCCGAGTGCCCGCAGGCCACGCCGCAGATCAGCCCGGCCGTGATGGCGCTGTTCACGCGCTACGCCTGGCCCGGCAACATCCGCCAGCTCGCCAATGTGCTGCGCACGGCCGCCGTGATGGCGGCGGGCGAGCCGCAGATCACGGAGCAGCATCTGTCGGACGATTTCCTCGAAGACGTGCAGCGCTTTCGCGCGACCGCGCCTGCGGCCGCTTCATGCGCCGCAACGCCGGTGATCGAAAGGACGCCCGAGCCGGTTGTCGTGCCGACGAGCGCGGCCGCCCCCGTGCCGTCGGCGATCACG
>VBDL01000817.1:1602-2411 GCA_005884255.1 Betaproteobacteria bacterium
GGCAAAGGCAGCTGACGGGTCAGGGCCGGTCAGGGCCCCCCAGTCGCTTCGCTCCTGCCCCCGAGGGGCGCGCGTCCGCTTGGGGCGGCCCGGCGCCGGACGCAAGGCACGGGAAATCCCTGTGCCATCGCCGCACGCCACTGTCCCCGAGTGGAGCAGGCGCAACGAAGCTCCCGCTTCGATCTCCCCGCGTCATCCCGCAAACCCCGTTGCGCACGGCTGCGCATAGGGACAAGCACGGGTCTTTGGGCCGCATGCGATCGGCATGCGTCTTGCGAAACAGCACCTGTCCGTCACGGCAATCCTGCCCGGGCATTGATCGCAACCCAAGGAGACTCCCATGCAATGGTCGCAACCCGCGTTTGAAGACATGCGCTTCGGCTTCGAGATCACGATGTATATCTCGAACCGCTGACCCGTTTCGCCACCGGCCACCACACACTGCCATGAAGATTCTCGTGCTGGGTTCGGGTGCCGGGGGCGGCTTCCCGCAATGGAACTGCAACTGCCGGCTGTGCGCCGGCCAACGCCAGGGCGAGCTGCACGCCCCTGCGCGCACTCAAAGCTCCATCGCGGTGTCGGCCGACGGCGAGTCGTGGGTGCTGCTCAACGCATCGCCCGACATCGGCCAGCAGATCCGCAACCATTCTCAGCTGCACCCGCGCCAGGGCCTGCGCGACACCCCCATCAAGGCGGTGGTGCTGATGGACGCGCAGATCGACCACGTCACCGGCCTGCTGGGCCTGCGCGAAGGCCCCTGCATCGATCTCTACGCCACGCCCTGCGTGTTCGAGGACCTCACCACCGGC
>VBDL01000818.1 GCA_005884255.1 Betaproteobacteria bacterium
CGAGCTGTGCCTTCACGACATCGAGAAAGTCCATCGCATCGAGCTCTGGCTCGCCGCGGTGCGCTCGCTGCGCGTTGAGTGCCGCCTTCAGCAGGTAGATGTTGGCGACGCCGGGGATGTCCACGGGGTACTGGAACGCGAGGAACAGGCCTTCGCGCGCACGCTCCTCGGGCGGCAACGCGAGCAGGTCGCGGCCGAGGTAGCGCACGTCGCCGTTCGTCACCGCATAGCCGTCGCGGCCGGCGAGCACGTGCGCCAGCGTGCTCTTGCCCGAGCCGTTGGGGCCCATCACCGCATGCACTTCGCCCTCGCGCAACGCGAGGTTCACGCCGCGCAGGATGGGCTTGCCTTCGACGTCGACATGCAGGTTTCTGATCTCCAACATCGCGTCACCCGATGCTTCCTTCCAGGCTCACGCCGAGCAGCTTCTGCGCCTCGACCGCGAACTCCATCGGCAGCTCCTTGAACACCTCCTTGCAGAAGCCGTTGACGATCATCGTCACCGCGTCTTCGGCGGTCAGCCCGCGGCTGCGGCAGTAGAAGAGCTGGTCCTCGCCGATGCGCGAGGTGGTGGCCTCGTGCTCGACGCGCGCGCTCGGATGCTTCACCTCGATGTACGGGAAGGTGTGCGCCGCGCAGCGGTCGCCGAGCAGCAGCGAATCGCACTGGCTGTAGTTGCGTGCGTTGATGGCGCCGCGCCCCATGCGCACCAGCCCGCGGTAGGCGTTGCTGCCATGGCCGGCGGAGATTCCCTTGGAGACGATGGTGCTGCGGGTGTTGCGCCCAATGTGCAGCATCTTCGTGCCGGTGTCGGCCTGCTGGTGGTGGTTGGTCAGCGCCACCGAGCGGAATTCGCCGACCGAGTTCTCGCCCTGCAGGATCACGCTCGGGTACTTCCACGTGATGGCGGAGCCGGTCTCCACCTGCGCCCACGAGATCTTCGAGTTCGCGCCGCGGCAGTGGCCGCGCTTGGTGACGAAGTCGTAGATGCCGCCCTTGCCGTCCTTGTCGCCGGGGTACCAGTTCTGCACGGTGGCATAGCGGATCTCGGCATCGTCGAGCGCGATGAGCTCCACCACTGCCGCATGCAGCTGGTTCTCGTCGCGCATCGGCGCCGTGCAGCCTTCGAGGTAGCTCACGTAGGCGCCCTTGTCGGCAATGATCAGCGTGCGCTCGAACTGCCCGGTGTTGGCGGCATTGATGCGGAAGTAGGTCGACAGCTCCATCGGGCAGCGCACGCCCGGCGGGATGTAGCAGAACGAGCCGTCGGAGAACACCGCGGAGTTCAGCGTTGCGTAGTAGTTGTCGGTGTAGGGCACCACCGTGCCGAGGTACTGGCGCACGAGATCGGGGTGCTCGCGTACCGCCTCGGAGAACGAGCAGAACACGATGCCCATCGACGCCAGCTTTTCCTTGAAGGTGGTGGCCACCGAGACGCTGTCGAACACCGCATCGACCGCCACGCCGGCCAGCAGCTCGCGCTCCTGCAGCGGCACGCCGAGCTTCTCGTAGGTGCGCAGCGCGGAGTAGTACGAGATGTCCTGGTAGTCGATCGGCGGATGCCTCACCGTGGCCCAGTGCGGCTCGCGCATCGTGAGCCAATGGCGGTAGGCCTTCAGCCGCCAGTCGCGCAGGAACTCGGGCTCGTCCTTCTTCGCCGAGATCAGGCGGATGACGTCCTCGTTCAAGCCGCGCGCCACCGTGTCGGCTTCCAGCGGCGTGTGAAAGCCTTGCTGGTAGCCGCGCTCGAGGACTTGCTCGATCTTGAAGACCTTGCTCATGACTGCACCCTCGGCGCCGCCTTGCGCGGCAGCGTCAACGTGACAGGTACATCATCGGGCCGCCAGCGCGCACGGCTCATTTCTGCCAGCGTGACCCTGTCGAGGCTATGGCGAACGATCCGGTTCAGCCATTGCCAGTGGCCGCGCACCGGGCAGCAAGCTTCCTGTGCGCACAGGCCGACCATCGCGCTGCATTCCGTGATGCCGATGGGGCCTTCGAGCGCATCGATCACGTCGGCGACGGAGATGCGCTCCGGCGCACGCGCCAATCGGTAACCACCCTGCGCGCCGCGCACCGACTGCAGCAACTCGGCGCGCGTCAGGCGCTTCAAGACCTTGCTGACAGTAGGGGCCGCGACGCCGAGTGCGAGTGCAATCTCGCCGGCGCTGTGCAGCCCGGCCGGCCGCCGCGCCATGTGCGACATGATCACGGTGCCGTAGTCGGTGAGCTTGCTCAGTCTCAGCATTGGCCGCCCCTGGAACCCAATATAGGACCGTAACGGTCCTCAATGGTTCCGCGGCGCCACGTAAACAGTCTTGATGTTGACGAACTCGCGCAGGCCGTAGGCCGACAGCTCGCGGCCGTAGCCGCTGTCCTTCACGCCGCCGAAGGGCAGGCGCGGATCGGAGCGCACCGCATCGTTGACGAACACGCAGCCGCACTCCATCTGCTCCGCGGCGATGCGCTCGCCGCGCGCGAGGTCGCGCGTGAGCACGGCGCCGCCGAGGCCGAAGCTCGAATCGTTGGCGGTGGCGATGGCCTGCGCCTGGTCCTTCACCGGGATGATGGCCGCCACCGGGCCGAACAGCTCTTCGTCATAGGCCGGCATGCCGATTCACGTCCGTGAGCACGGTCGGGCGGATAGAAGGCACCGGCACCGTCGGGGACTTTGCCGCCCAGCAGGCAGCGGGCGCCCTGCTGGAGGCTGCGCTCGAACTGCTGCTGCAGCGTGTCGCGCAGGTCGCGACGGGCCAGCGGGCCGATCTGCGTTTCCATGTCCAGTGGATCGCCGACCTTCGCGGCCTGCATCTGCTGCACGAAGCGCGCCTCGAACTCCTTGCGCACGGCATCGACGACGATGAAGCGCTTCGCCGCGATGCAGCTCTG